>CALVAU010000100.1 GCA_944325615.1 Candidatus Gastranaerophilales bacterium
ATTCACCTATTTCAAATTTTTATATTGCTGAACATCTTTTAAATGCTTTATCTGTAAAAGAAAAGTTTATAAATCAAATAATTAACAAATATTTTAGTAAAACTCTTTCTTGGTTTGGCAAATGTGACAAAAATTTTAGAGATGACTTTTACGAAAATTTATACAAATTAAAAGATTATCTTGATACAAAATATCCTAACGGATGGTGGAAATATTTCAAATTGAATAAAAAAGATGGATATCTTTTTATAAAAGCAAAGATAATATTTTCAAAAGTAATATGGATTTTAATGGATAGACAATATGCTTAATACAACGAAAGTATCAATTATAGTACCTGTTTATAATTCAGAAAAATATCTTTCCAAGTGTCTTGACACATTGATAAACCAGACATTACAAGAGATAGAAATTATCTGTATAAATGACGGTTCTAAAGACAATTCCCTAAAAATTTTAAAAGATTACGCGACAAAAGATAATCGTATAAAAATAATTTCAAAAGAAAACGAAGGATTGTCAGCTGCAAGAAATGACGGATTAAAAATTGCTTCTGGAGAATATATAGGATATATAGATTCTGATGATTGGGTCGATTTAGATTTTTATGAAAAGTTGTATAATGCAGCGGAAAAATATCAAAGTGAGACAGCCTGTGCGAGTATTGTAAGGGTCGGAAAAGATATTGAAAAATACAAACTCAAATATGAAAAAGAAAATTTTATAACAGAAAATGAAGATAAATTAAAAACAGCAGGAATTCCATCAAGCAGTTATGTTTGGAATAAGATATATAAACGAAAGAATCTTCTTGAAACAGGTATTGAATTTATAAAAGGAAAAGCTTATGAAGATATTCCATGGTCTATTCAGGTAATTTATTATTTAAAAGGACTTGTTACAGTACCTGATTGTAAGTATTACTACAGAAGAACTCCAGGCTCAATAAGACTTAGCAAAAAAGAAAAGAATAATCTTGATTGTCAGGAAGTAGAAAAAATTATGATAGAATTTGCTAAAACACATAATCTTGAAAATATTTTACAAGGTTATAAAATGGCTAAAAGATCAAGAATAAAACTGTTAAATATTAATTTATTAAAAACATTTTATTATTACCCAAACATAAAAATATACAAATTATTCGGGCTAATCCCTATAATAAAAACAAAAGAGAATTTCTAAAATATATTGCATGAAAAAATTTTTATGATAACATAGATTTTAGAGGGAATATACGGATACCCCAAGAAACCAAACGTCTGTTTAGACCCTCTGGATCCAAGCCCTGGTAGCTCAGCTGGATAGAGCAACCGCCTTCTAAGCGGTAGGTCATGCGTTCGAATCGCATCCAGGGTAAATTTCTTTTTATAAGATATAATTGAATTTCAGCCAGTTTTGTTAGAGGCTGATTTTTTATTTTTAGTCAATTGTTGTTGTAAAGTCGCAAAAAAGTTGCATTTTTTATTTTTATCCTTTCAAACATTAATTTTTTGTTTATTTTTTTTATTATTAGTATAAATATGTTATTATTGTTATACTGACAATATTGTTTAAATTTAGGAAATATGCAAAAAGAAAAATTAAAGCAAGATAGTGAATATAGAGAAATATTAAAGAAATATTATACAGAAAATCATGCATTTATAGAAAAAGCTATATTCACTGTAACCGCAAGTGCGATAACATTTCTATTAGGTTTTTTTCAAAATATCAATAAAGCTATGTTCTTCCCATATAGTGTTGGCATAGCCTTATTTGTTATTACCTTAATCATACAGTTAATCTCTGCTGTATTATCTAGGGAAGGTTGCGATGCGGGATTAGATAGTAACCAATATGAATTGGCAACTGTTTATTTTAATTATTCTAGATTTTTAAATAATACCTTCTTGATAACGTTTTGCCTAGCTATTTTATGTGTATCAATTGTGATTCCAATAAACTTTTGTATGACAGATAAACAAATGCAAAATTATCTATATGAACAAAGTATAAGTACACCAGTTTACAAATATAAAGAAAGGAAAGAATATATGACTAAAAAAACAAACGTGAATAATAGTCTAAATCAACCTAAAGCAATAAATGTCTTTGCTCAAGATGGCTATAACCCTCCAAAATCAATTTTAAATGAAGGTTTTAATCCTCCAAAAACAACCACTCCAAAACCTGTTGTAAAACCCAAAACAACTAAATAGGATTAATTAAACTAAAATTACCCCTATCCTAAATAAGAAAATCAGGGATTTTATGTCCCAAATTTTCTTGCTGCTTCTTTAACAGGTTGAGATGTTTTTACCAGACAATCAAGCAAATTGACACATTGTTCTGTAACTTCTGGCAATAAGTGAGTATATAAATCCATTGTCATTTTTATTGAGCTATGTCCAAGCTGATGCTGCACATACTTCATCGGGGCACCGTTAGCAAGCAACAAGCTGGCATATGTGTGTCTTAAATCATGAAATCTTATTGTATTGATTCCTGCTCTTTCAAGTGAAGGCTTAAACCTTCTTTTAATCATATTATTAGCGTCTTGATAATTCCCGTCACTATTAGGAAAAACAAGATTATTTACATTTGGCGGACAAGCCATTTTCCATTCCCTCAAAACTTGCATAAGTTCCTGCGACATATCAATTTTTCTTATTTTACCTGTTTTGGGCGTCCCTATATGACCATGAGTATAATTTTTATCAATAGTAATTTTCTTTGTAAGCCAGTTTATTGAATCCCAGCTAAGAGCTAATAATTCACCCTGTCTCATACCTGTAAATAAAGCCGTAAATAACAAAGGATAAAAATCAGGATAAACCACTTTTGTTTTTGAAAGCAAAGTTTTAACTTCAATAGAAGAAAGTGCCCTAATTTTATCGTTTTTTGTTTCTTTCAATCTTTGCTTGCGAGCAGGATTTCTTGTTATAACATTGCTATCAATCATGAATGTGTAAATTTCACTAATTAATTTGGTATACTTGTTAATAGTTGAATGGGTTCTGCCTGTATCAACCATTTGTTTTACAAATTCTTTCACCATTAGAGGTGTAATTTCTGTTAATTTCATTTCCCCGAAAAATGGGTAGATATGATTTTTCAAATAACCTTTGTATCCTTCTTCTGTCGAAGGTTTACAATGAATACTTACATGTAGCCTCATAAACATTTCGCCGGCTTCTTTGAAAGTAGTTTTAGAATCAGCAGGACATATACCTTTATTTAATTCTTCAATAAGTTTTGCTTGTACTCTTTCAGCTTCGGCTTTAGTTTTAAATCCCTTTTTAGTTTTTCGTTTGCCTTTCAGGTCTTTGTAATCAAATTCCCATTTGGCAGTTTTTGGATTTTTTCGTACAGAATCAATCATATTTACAGTTCCTTTAATTTTAATTTAACGTGTTTGACGTGGTTTGTAAGCCCCTTTACTAAATTTTGCTAATTTGAATATTTACACTAAATTAAAAGCACCGTGCAATTGTGGTAGCACGGTGCTCACAGTGCTCTTTTATATGAAATTTAGTCTAACTTGTTTACTGTATTATTGTTAATAAATTCCTCAAGATTTTCTTGTGAAAATAGGACTCTGGAGCCTATTTTTATATAAGATATTTTCTTTTGATGAATCCATCTGTAAAGTGTACTCTCTGAAATATGCAGTTTCATCGCAACTTCAAAGACAGGATAGTATTTATTTCCCATTCTTATCATCCTCCTTATCCATTTCCAATGCTTTTTCTGCAAATTTCGCATTGATTTCATCAAGTTTATCGCAAGCATTATTAAGTCTTTCAATATCAGATATAGGTATATCTTGGCTTATAAGGCGCTCAAATGTGTAGAAGTATTGATTTGCACGACCTTTGTTTCTATCGATTACAATATCATCTGAAATGTTACTTTGTATGTTCATTAGATGTGTAGTCACACTTTTAGGGTTAGAATATATTTTGTCAAAATTACGTTCCAAACCTAATTCGATTGCAACTTCTCTGAATTTTTTATACAATTCAGTGGACGAATATCTTACTGTTTTGGAGCATTGCTTTCCAACTATTTCTCTCAATATTATATATATAATATCTTCTTTTGTTGCGAAATCACTCTGCTGTTTTGCCAATGTTTCAAATAATTTTAATAAAGATTTTTGTTCTTCATCATTCTCTGCTATTTTAAGTGCAAATTCAGCAAAGTCACCCATACGACTTTTAGTTTTAAAAGTTTTGTGGTGATTCCTTTTTAGTTTTTTAATCATAACTTGAAGTCTCAAGAGAACGTAACTCATTATTTCATCGCGATTTTTGACCGTACTATCCATTTTACTAATTTCACTACCAAACTCGTCAAAACGATGTAAAAACACACAAATTAAACGGTCGGCAACATCATCACGAGTAAAATGTGGTTTCATTGAAGTTAAAGCAATATAACAATGAACTTCAAAATCAACCTGCTTATTTGTTGTGTAATAATCCCGTAATTTTATTACTTGCCCTGTGGCAGCTCTTGCTAATGTATCATTTATATTCGTTGTTGGAGTATCCAAATTGTCTATAGCAAGTAAATAATTGTTGGTTATCATCGTATTAATATCTTTATAATCAGGAGAGAACTGACTAACATTAAATTTTTCGCCGTACAGTATTTTCCCCATACGTCTTATTAGAGATGTTTTACCACTGCCTTTTTCTCCAATAAAAGCGAGTAAAGGTTTTGTTGGCATTATTGATTCAAAAAATAAACTATAGAACCAGATTTCAATCAATTTTTTATAATCTATGTTTTTGTTGGAGTTATCCAATGTAATTATGTTATCAAGATAATTCTCCTTAAAATAATCTCTATTACTATCTACCTTCACCATTTTAAAAGAGGTAAATTCTGGTAATTCAGTGAATAATACTTCATCGTAGCCATTATCAACTTCTGTTATATTGTTTTCATCTATTTTTAGCAAAGATGTGGGTGTGTAATACAGATATAAAATAAAATTTTCTCTATCGAAATATGCAAATCTATGTATATCAACATTTTTAGCATTATCAAAACAATATGCAATTAATTCTTGTAAGACATATCTGTATAATCCCTCAGCTGCATTAATCCCTATTTTGGTTAAATAATTTTTTAAACGACGTGAGTCTTCTGTAACTGGAATAATAAGCTTTTCATCTTTCATAAATAAGTAATAACAGTTATTCGAAAAATATATACGGCCTTTTTCTTTTATTTCGGAAAGTAGCATATCAGTTACTGCACATTTTAAAAGGTACCCTTTATGAATATCTTGCAAATTTCTTACTTTTTCTTTAAAGTTTTCAGATTTTGATTCTACTAACTTACAATTTTCAGTACAAATTATATTTGATATTGCAATATTTTCATTTTTACCTTGTAAAATTGAGCAGCCTGCAACTTCCTCGCTTTTGTATGTACTTTTAACCGCACTAATTCTGTCGTTAATTTCTTCATCATGATTAGATTGCGCAATTAGTTTAATCAAATTTATTGCTTCTTCTTCTGTCAAATTTAATACTTTTTTTAAAACACCTGCAAGTGCCATACTTAAATAATGCCGACTACCTTTTTTCCATTCAAAAAAAACTTTTCTAACGCATCTTGGGTATTTACAAAGATTTTTAAGTATAGGCAAAATTGAATCATTTTGTAGTATTGACCGCTGTATTGCATCTAAAGGATTTTTGATAACTTTATATTTTTTACCTTTAACAAATGTAGTTTTCTTCTTCGCAAAGTAGCTTTCATTTAGAGTATTTTCATTTTTAAACACTCCAAAAAACGGCAAGAATATGGCATTACCCTTTTCCCCCTTTGGAAAAACTTCAATTTCACCATTGGCAATCTTGCAGTCTGTTGTATTATTTATTACGTCTTGAAGAATATTTTGTATAAAAATTCTTTCTTGATGCAATGAAAAAAATACCCAAAGGTGAAACCCTTTTGACTTTGATGTTTCAATAAGTGCATTAAGTCCATAGTCCTCAAACAACTTATTTTTTAAACTTAAGACTAAATCATATTTTTCACTAAATGGCATCTCTGGTAAATCAATATCTATACAACCAAATGCAACTTTATCTTCTTGACCCAATACTTCAGGTGTAACGCCTAAGCGTACTTGCCCTAATAAGTGTTGCCTTACAAATTTACCAAATTTTTCTGTTGTTACATTTTTAACTGTTGTAATTATCTTAGCGTCCGCTTTTTCTGTAATCACTTTTGAAGCTACACTTAACGCCAAGAGAAGTTTATTGTATTCTTTCATAAGAAATTTCTCCTTTTTTAATTATGTACCTTTAATAAAAACGGTTATTTCGGTTAATAAAATTTTTAAAATATTTTATTTTATATTTATCTGTTTACTTTTTATTCTTTTTTTAATTTTTAAAATAAAAAACTTAATAACCGTATTAACCGAAATAACCGATAACTAGCAACTTATTTAGATTCTTAGCTTTAGTAGTAACTTTTTTCTATAAAAAATAAACGTCATACATTTTCTCCTTGTATGACGATTATCCTGCTTTTTCTAAGTTTGGTCTAAAGACAAATTTGTGACAAATTTTAATCTGTTTGTGACATAACTTTATTTCGTAATTATAAACATTTCAGGTATTACACTTGTATTTATTCTATAACCTTCAATGCCCCTAATTTTAGTTATAATTTTTTCTGTAAAACCTGCATTTTTAAATACTTTCAATATCCTCCTTATGATTTGACGTTCATTGTCATAACTATATTCATCAATGTAATGTGATTTGTACGGTTCTTTGGCTAACAAATACAATGCTTTAAAAAGTCTACAAGAAAGTTTCAAAACTTTTCCATTATATGAACAAAAACATTTGTTTTCTCTATTGTCCATATACAATGAATTTTCTATAATCCATTCTGGCGTTCTTAATAAATTTATCAAATCCTCTTGGCTAAAATCTTGTTGCGTTGCTTCAATAAAATTTTTGATATTCATTTTATATCCTTTCATTCTACTACTACTTTAAGTATGAGTTATCACATATCGTTTTTGATTATACCATTCAGCTCGTAGTTAGATATGATATACTGTTGTCTTTATTTATAAAAAAAAATTAAGATATAGACATCATTGTCTATATCTAAAAATTTTTAAACTTTTATAGAAATGTTTATATTATTTCTAGCAATCAGATTTATATAATTGTTCTAACACTTACGGTCTTTCTACTTATTAATAATAGAATCAAAGTTATAAAAAGACGCCGTAACTAGAAACCAAAAAGTTTTATTTATTCAAATAGTATAAATTACGAATGCCGTTTACTCATTTCTTCATCAAAATCAGCTTTAAATATTAAGTTTGAATCATACTTCCAAGCTACATAAGTCACTATTTCATTTAATAATTCTGGATATATTATTTGAACAATTTGCATTAGTTCTTTAATACCAAAAGGGCTGTTTCTTTTCATAAAATCATCATAAATTGTACAAATAGCCAAGTAAGTTGCTTCTTTAGGCGTCTTTCTTTCATTTTTGGCAATAATTTTTGCATTGTATGTAATGTGTTCAACTAAATCAAAACCACCTGAAATAGCATGTGCAACTAAAATTGACATTTGTGGGAAATTATCTTCAAAAATTTTTGTAAGTTTTTGTATATTAGCTTCCGTTTTTAAAGTTGATGATGACATCAAGAATGCAGATAACGATGTAATTGCAAAATAAATTGATTCATTATATGTAATATTTTCTTTCGCACGCATCTCTTTTGCACATTCTTCAATTTTCCGAATATTTATAATGTCCTCTGCAATTTGAACGGTTTTCTTTTCTGTGTAAGTATCATTAGCATTTTCAGTAGGAGACATTATTGCAATAATTATTACAACAACTACAATTAAAACGAAAAATGTTATAAACATTGGTATTTATATCCTTTATTAATTACAAACTTTCAAGAAGTGGCTTTTGGTATCTACTGTGTAGTGTCACATGTTTAATCTTAGAGCCAGCTTTTTCTTTGTAACCAATTTCAACTGTTTGATTAGCATTTGTTGGATTTAATAAATCCCAAACTTCTTCTGGTTTATAATTTTTAATTCGTTTTCCATTAATTTCAACTATTCTATTTTTAGCATTTAATCCTTGTTCTTTAGCACTATATGATGTTGATATTAAACGTGGACCTTTTATCGTAGATTTTGGAATAATATTATAAACGCATACAGGCTCAAAATCATTAGAATTACTGATTCTTGTTGGAGTAGCATTAGAATCTATACCATCTGACATATAATTTTTATTTTGTGAAGTTCTTGCTTTAACAAAATAGTTTAACCCGTAGGTATATCCTCCTTTTAATTCCTTTTTCAAAACAGCCAATTCTTTAATGTCATAAGCTTGCCAATAATAAGGGTTTGTTGTCAAATTCAAAAGACAATCCTTGCCCCTTTGGACAATAGTAATATTTTTTCTGAAAGAACGGATATTCCACAAAGTTATATAACCTGTTTTAATAGAAAATGAGTATTTATTCAATTCATTAGATTCAATAACTGCCCCTCTTAAAGTATAGATACCTATAATGTCTTGTTTCAATTTCGTTGCATCATAATTTTCAATAATTGTTGTTGCTGCATTACTTGAAAGCTGAGTCAGGAATAATGCTACAAATAAAATTAAAAATTTTTTCATATTTTTTCCTTTCTTAAGCACGCGTAGTTATATAGATTTAAATCTTTATTAACAAAAGATTATCCATACAAACGCACGGTCAGTTTGTTCCATTACTTTTATATTATCACGAAAATTAAAATATGAGTAAACGTGATTTACAAAAGTTTGGGAAAAGACTAAAATTGTTAAGACTTGATAAAAACTTAACTCAATTAGAATTGGCTGAAATCCTTGATATGTCACCCAATTTCATTGGAATGATTGAACGAGGCGAGAGAAATACAACAGTTGAAAATGTGTTTAAAATAGCCAGAGCCTTAGGAATCAAGCCTTCTGTTTTATTTGAAGAACTTTAATCCTGTAAAATATCTATCGCTTTTTGCAGCTTTTTGTTTAATGTTCTGAAAAGTACGTAATAGTCATCTTTACCTTTATTGATTTGTAAGCCAGTATCAATAATGTTGGAATCGCTAGCAAGGGCGCCTAATTTTATGAACACTTGCAAATCGTACAAAATCATTTTTGCATCCGAAATCCTTTTTTCTAATAGTTTTAACGATTTTTTATCGTACATTAAAAATTACTCCTTTTTGTTTATATACTTATATCTAGCTATTTTATGCTAATCTATACAGGCATCCCAATGATATGGTGTAGATTTAAGCCATAATCGTACAATAATGCAAAAGTAACTTTCTGTGCACCATGTTAATTTATACAAATAGTAAATCTTAGAAGTAACTATTGGAACTAATTATATAGAAGATTTTTTACTTCTTTAATAATTTTTACTATACGCATTAAGACAAAATAATAATCAATGTTTTCTTTAAGTTGAACAATATCATCTATTATGCAAGCCTCAGACGCTATAGTTCCAAGCCTTGCTAAACATTTTGCTTTTAGCAATAGGTGGCTCGCTTCATTTAATAATTGTTGCAAAAGTTAGAATTAAGTTTTATTAAGATAAACTTGTTTAAAACAAAAATAAGCATTACAATTAAGAAAATACGGAGTTACATAACAATGGAAAAAGAGTATCGATTAGAAATAGATCCTAATATATTAAAATTACTAGGGCCAAATCTATATACAAACATATATTATGTTTTAGCAGAATTAATTGCAAATGCATATGATGCTAGTGCTAAAAATGTTTATATAATAAGTAATAAAGATTCAATTATTGTCGAAGATGATGGAAAAGGTATGTCATACGAAAATGGAGATATTCGTCATTATTTGGATGTTGCCAAAGAAACACGAGTAACCCTAGAAGATAGTTATACAAATGATAATCCTCCACGAAGGAAAATGGGTAGAAAAGGTGTTGGCAAATTAGCCGCTTTATCTGTATCTGAAAATGTACAAATTATGACAAAAGTTGATGGTGAACTATCAGGTTTTGTGCTGTCAAGATCTGTACCTGACACAAAGTTATTGCATCCAATTCCAGAAAATGCAATATTTTTTAATCAAATACAAGATAGTTCTCATGGAACTTCTGTTGTAATGCTAAATCCTGAATATAGATTGCATAAAACTCATGCTGCAATAAAAAGAAACTTATTAAAAATTTTCCCAATGGTAGATAATGATTTTCAAATACATATTATTTCAGAAAATAATAGAACGATTATTAATTCTTTTGAAAAAGAAATGATTGGCGAATTGGGAACCTTAGAATTAATAGGCTCTGAATTTTATTCACTTGAAGAATATTATCATAATCCATTCCCTGAAATAGAAGAAAGCAATGATTTGTTTATCAAAAAACCAGCTATTACAGAAATGCTACATTTAGTAAATAAATATGGCGAACAAAAAGAATACAAATTAGAAATAAAAGGATGGGTTGGGACATATAAATCAACAACAGGAAGAAAGTTAGGTGATAAGACAGACTTTCCAGATAATTTTATTTCACTTTTTGCCAACAATAAACTTGGCGAATTTAATATATTACCAGTTATTGGCAAAAATAGAATGAATGAAGTATATATCGTGGGGCAATTACACATAGATTTATTTGAAGAAACTGAACTTCCAGATATGGCATTGAGTAACAGACAGGGGTATAAAACGGAAGATCTTCGCTATCAAGTGTTATTAAATAAAGCCGATGAAATTTTATCTAGAGCACTTTCTCTTAGAAATAAATACTCGGATATCAATAGAGGAAAACGCAATATTATTGCATTAGAAAAACAAAAGGAAAAAGATAAAAAATTAGAAACAGCGGTGAAAAATTATAAAGCTAATTTAAAAAATAGTTTATCTAAGAACATCAAAAACATTGTTAGAGAAAATATCTCGGAAAATATAATTCAGCAGATTACAGATGAAACTAGTAATGAAACTATGGATTTACTAGGTATAAAAAGTGAAGCCGATGAAAAAAGGAAAAAAATTTTATTAAGTCAAACAGAAAATGATAAAGCCTTTTCTGATGTTATTTATGATATGTTAATTTATAATGAAATTCCTCCTCAAGCTATTATTTATAGTAATAGCTCAAATATTGATTCAAGATTGCCACTAAGAACAAATATCTATGAGTTCTTACGTAATTTATTTGTAGATACTTATTCAAAAGAAAAATTATATATTATATATGTAACTAGCCAAAATATGCATGAATCTTGGGGTTGTCATATGGAAGCTGGTGCAGGTTGGATTGTTAGAAATGAATATACGATTTTTAATAGTAATGGATATATGCCAAGAGAACCACTTTACAATGGAATGGTCTTTCAATCAAGCAACTTAGCAAATGATGGTAGGGTTTCTATGGATAAAGGAAACGCTGAAATTTTCGTAGAAAATATTATTCATATATGTAGTTTCTTGGGGTATGAGCCTAAAGCACACGATGAAAATTTTGAGCGTTTGGCAAGATTAACAGATATTACTGACAATTAATTTTGATATGTTCTTGTATAGATTCTCCTATGATCTTTCCTAAATCAACAGGAACTGCATTTCCAATCTGGCGACCTAAAACTTTATAAGTTATTTGTTCACCATCTTTTACAAATTTATAGTTTCTTGGGAATGTCTGTAATATAGCACCTTCTCTTAAAGACAACGCTCTATCTTGCTCTGGATGTCCATATCTACCAGTTCCATATATATAAAATTGTGTAGTCATTGTTGGTGAAGGGGCATCCCAGCGCATTCGTCCATAAACGGAACTATACGTTGCACCAGTAGGTTTTTTATAACAATCCAATAAGAGAGCTTCATCCCAATCCCTCCAAGTTCCACCAGGTTTTGATTGTTTTATTCTTTTTATATTAACATCAGATAACTTAGGGCATCTATGTAATGGATCTTTTTCATTAATTTCACCAGCTTCTAAAGGAGGTAAGCCCTTTAAAACATCTTCAACATTTTTCTTTCTTTTTCTTGGATTTGGTTTATTTAAACTTATTTGCCCTAATTTAGATGCTAACAAAACTAATCTTTTTCTTTTTTGAGGTAGTCCATACTCACTACAATTTACTATTTGATAAGAAACATAATAGCCTTTTTCAATTAGATTATTTTTAAAATTATCAAAAATGTCAAACTTTATTAATTCAGGTACATTTTCCATTGATATAATATCTGGTTCAATATTGTTTATATGCTCAGCAAAATAATTGAGCAAAGTCCATTTTTTATCAAGTACACGATCTTTATACTTATTTGTTTGTTTTGAAAAAGTTTGACAAGGAGCACAACCAACTAAAACTTTTATATCATCTTTCTTATAATATTTTGCGATTTCTTTGCTATCCAGATTTGAAATATCAGCACAAACAAACTCTGCTTTATTATTATATTCATATGCATATTTACATGTTTCGTCGCTATCAAATCCGGCTACAACTTCTAGACCTGCTTTCTTAAGTCCACAAGTTAATCCTCCAACGCCACAAAATAAATCTACAACTTTAACTTCTTTAGTTTTCTTCATTGAAACCTCTTATTATATCATATTAAATATTTCGGTAAAACAAAAAAATATTAACAAATATTTACAAAAATCCTTTAACAAGTTGATTTTTATCTAAATATCTTTATATAATCCTCAAACACATAAAATCTATTGCAGTTGAATCCAGTTTTTTCTTCTAGAATCCCAACATCCACAAATGCTTTTAACAATCCGTTTGCAGTTGCGGTTGATATACCTAAATTATCAGATACAAGTTCAGGATTAACTTTGGTGTAGAATACAAAAGTTCTAATAACCTTTGTCCATTAGCAGCTTTTTTGCCTATTAGGGTTAATTTCTTTTCCACATCTTTTTGCAGTTTAATAATTGCTTCAAATGTTTTAATACTATTTTTGATGTTTCAACAATTCCACTTAAGAAAAATTTCAACCATTGAGTGATACTATCAGTGTGTTTGACCATTGATAGAGAATCATAATATGACATTCTGTTTCTTTCAAAGAAATCGTAAATATATAACATTGGTTTATTTAAAAGCCCTACACTAATTAAATAAAGTATAATTAAAAGTCTTCCTGTTCTTCCATTACCATCCAAAAACGGGTGAATAGTTTTAAACTGATAATGTACAATTCCAGCCCTAATTAATTCAGGAACTTGCAAATTTTCATTATGCAAAAACATTTCTATGTCAGTTAATAAATCAGCTAATATATTAGGCTCTGGTGGGATGAAAAAAGCGTCTTGCAGAGATGAGCCACCAATCCAGTTTTGAGTTTTGCGAATTTCACCAGGTGTCTTATGTTCACCTCTAACACCCTGTAACAAAATTGTATGAGCTTCTTTTAAAAGCCTCATTGAAATCGGTAGCTCGTTTAATTTCTCAATTGAATAATTATTGCCTCAATATAATTTTGAACTTAGTGCCAATCATCTCTAAACTCCGGCTTAATTTGTTCAACTGGAGTCATGGCGTAATCAAATGTTGTTCTTGTACCTTCAATTTGATTTGAATTTGTAGCTTCTTTTGTTGTATACATTTTAATAAGTAAATCAATATCAGGAATTAAATCCGCATACGAGTTTAATTTACCGAGCCATAGACTTACGTCTTGCAAAAGCAGAGCAAGTTCATCAAGCTTCCAATCAATATCATCATTTATAAAAGAGGGTAAAAATGACTTATAGTCTTTGTACATAATATTAAATTTTCATGTTAATATTTAAGGGACTAGGAGGGTCAATGCAAAAAGTTTTTCTTGATACAAGTTGTTATTTGGGATTTGGTTTAAATTTTAATAATCCTGCTTTTTCTCAGTTAATAAAATTGTCGGAAGAAGGACACATACAAATATTAACATCAGATATTATTTTAAGGGAATTAAAACAGAATATAGCTAAAAGTAAAAATAAGTCTCTTAATGCATTAAAAGTTATTGAGAAAGAATATATAATTAACAATAATATTAATTGGGTTAAAGAGCTTAAAGAAAGTATTAAAAATGCAGAAGAAAATATTTTTAAACAATTAAAAGAGTGCAACTTAAAAGACATAAATATTACTGAATTGAATATACAAAATATAATGAATGATTATTTTTTAGGAAATCCACCATTTTCAAATAAAGAAAACAAAAAATATGAATTTCCTGACGCTGTCATATTACATTCAATTTTACAATATCTTAATAACGATACTTGTTATGTAATATCTGAAGACGATGATTGGAAAAATTTTTGTAGTAATTATACAAATATAACTTTCTACAATCGTCTATCGTCCTTTATCAATAAACATATAATAAGTGAAGCTTCAAATAATCCATTATTTGAGCAATTAAGAAATAGGATTTATAATGATCCAAACTTTATTAATCCATGTGTTGAAGATTGTTTTAGCAAACAAGATTTCTACCATGATGAATCAATTATTGCTGAACCAGAAATTGAATTAGAAAATATTTTTGAAATAACACCGGAAGAATCATTTATAATATTTTTTGATGAAAAAAATAAAATAATAGAAGTTGAAGTTTATATTAAGATTGATTTTAGTGTAAATATTAGAGGATACGAAGCTGGTTCCTGGCATAAAGATGATGAAACAAAAGAAATTTTTTATATTGACGGTGTTGATAATAAGGAAATTACACTAGATGAAACTGTAGAAAAAAGATTAAATTTAACAATTGTCTATGATGAAGACTTTAATTTTGACATAGAAAATTGTGTAATGGATTCAGAAATAGTTACTGTAGGGTTGAATGATTATTTTTGCTAGATAATTATTTATAGAAAATTATGGAATTTTTCTATGACTCCGATTAAAGGAGGCTAAATGTGGATTTTACACCTCCCTGCCCTTGCGTAAAATCAAAATTCTTCAATTCTCAAATTTCCCTTAATCGCATTAAAGTTGCATAATAGTTGCAAAAATTCTGATAAATCAAAATTAAATCTGATAAAAATTGAGAATAAAATTAACTTCAAATTTATGCACCGCAACAAACAGAGATAAATTCTGATAAACTCTGAAAAGCAGTGACAATATTGCGTTATACAACTTCTAAGCGGTAGGTCATGCGTTCGAATCGCATCCAGGGTAAATATAATAGATAAGCGGGTTTGAGCCCGCTTTTTTATTGCAAAAATTTGAACAAAATTTCCAAATTGTCGTAAAAATGTCGTAATTAAAAGTAAAATAAATCTTAACAAACAATAATAATCTATAAACAAATTAATTAAAAAATAATTAAATTTTTAATATATTGAATAATTTGCCCTAATAATATAAAAGGTAATACACCTCTTGTTAAGCTTTAATCCTAGATGATTTTTGTATTTGCAAGGAGTAACTGAAAGTTTTTAAGCACAGTGAAGCAGATGCTTTGCTGTGCTTTTGTCTCCCAAGAAAATTCCGCTTTGACAAAACCTCGGAATTTTTGAGTGGTCTGTTAGACAGCGTAGCTACGCACGGCACGCATAGGCGGGGCGTAAGTAGCGAAGGTCTGCTTTTGATATACGTAATATAAGGAGAACTAATGGAAAAAGAATATCATATTTTATCTCTATCAGGTGGTAAAGATTCTACGGCTCTAGCTTTCTTTATGAAAGAGAATATGCCCGAGGTTTTTGAAAAGTTAGAGCTGGTTTTCTGTGATACTGAACATGAAATCCCAGAAATTTATGCATACTTAAATAAAATTGAGGTATTTTTAAACAAGCAAATTACCAGATTAAAACCCAAAAGAAGTTTTGAAGATATCCTTGCAACTACTAATTTCCTCCCCTCGCATAAACACAGATGGTGTACAGGGTTATTAAAAACAAATTCGCTCGAGAAATATGTAAAAAATCTAAAGTCAAAATATGGCTATTCAAAAATAAAATTGTATATAGGCATTAGAAGTGATGAGATTTTTAGAACTAAAGCTGCAGGGAATAATCCGCTTTTGACAGAAGTTTTCCCATTCGTAGAAAATAATATTTATAAAAGTGATGTAGAAAATATTCTTAAAAAAACTGGAATAGGAATGTCAGATTATTACAAATGGAGAAAACGCTCGGGGTGCTATTTTTGTTTTTATCAATCTTGTATGGATTGGCTAAAGCTATATGAAAATCATCCTGATTTATATGAAAAAGCCATGGAATATGAATATAATGACTGTGCTGAAATAAAAAGCGGTCGAATGGGATTTAATATGGAATATTCACTCAAAGATATGATAAAACCTGAAAATATAAAAAAAATAAAGGAAAAATATTTAAAAATGCACAAATCAGAAAAAGAAATTATTCCAGCTACACTATTTAATTCTTTTAGCTCTGCAGCAGTCTAGGCAATCATCATCATAACAATCGACCTTGCCGTCGTGGTCATTATCCATTCCATCAAAACACGAATACTTGGAATCAATCCCCTCAGCTTTTGGGGTTTCTATCAAATACTTATCAGGAATTATCTTCCATAGATGATTAAAATGTTTAGTAGCATTTTTTGCGAGTGCAGAATTTTGGATAATTAAAAGATTTTCATCATTATGTAACTCAGCTTTGCCTGTCCAATTCATTGAACCAATTACATAGTATTCATTATCAATAATTGCAGCTTTGGTATGCATTTTTCCACCCCAATTTTCAATTTTTACAGGAATTCCAGCGGAACGCAATTTGTGATGAGCTGAAAATTCATTGTTTGCACTAGAAGCATCCAGTATAACTTTTACCTCTACTCCTCTTTGTTTTGCGAAGATTAAATCATTAACCAAATACTTATTCGTGAGGTAAAACATTTCGACATAAATTGTTTTCTGCGCTGACTTTAGCAAATGGTGCAACTCATTAGCAAATATCTTATTTTTTGGAGCAAAAAACACAGAAACTTTTGTATCTTTATCAATTTGAATGTTTTTATTATTTTTTAATTCTTCTTTTATTGTATGAAATTTTAAGCCATACATCTGCTCAAATTCTTTTGTATAAAGGTCTGCAATTTCTCGAGAATTTATCAAAACATTAACGTTTGTATTATACCCGCCAATGCCTGAGTTGCTTATATTAGTAGAACCCGTAAAAACTTTTTTCTGGTCAAAGACGAAAAATTTATTATGCATTATTGCTGCAGTGATATCAAACTCTTTATCAAAGTCATCCTTCACGTTTTTATCTGCAATTTCGTAGTCATTATGAATATTCCCAATACTTTCTACGAACTTTTCAGTGCCTGAATAGATATTTTTATTGTCTTGGGTCATATCAACAACACCTTTGACATCAACCCCTCTGCATTTAGCATTAATAAGAGCTTTTTCGACATCCGGTTGCTCAGCTATTCCATATATTGCAAAGTAAATACTCTCTTTTGCGTTTTGAATTTCATTAATCAGAACTTTTGCAGCTTTTGTTCTGGGTTTTGCAGATGGTCTTTTGTATTTGTAACCGTCAATATAAAACAGACTAAGATTTTTACTTCTGTAATCTGGTATGACTAAATATTTTTTTTTGTGATATTGACTAGCTTTTTCAGAAATACCGCAACTGTTAGATGGAATTTCTTGCTTAAAATTCTCCCCGCTTGCAGCTGTTGGTAAAACTAAGACTGCAGTAAGTATTAACGCAATTGCCAAAATCTTTTTCATTACGGTTATTATAGAACAAAAATTATGTTTTCATAAATTATATTTCAAGCTTTTCAAAAGCATTTAGAGCTATTTCTAAATTTTCTTTAATTTCTTGTGCTAATATCTCCGGTTC
>CALVAU010000101.1 GCA_944325615.1 Candidatus Gastranaerophilales bacterium
AAATAAATTCAGGTTCAGATAAAATATATCAAGAATTTGAGCAAATGGGATTAGATAGAAAACGTGCAGAAAGAATGCTTGAAGAACTTACAACCTCAAGGGAGCTTACAAATACCGAAATGAAGTATGGAATGACTTTGGATGAAATGATTTCAAAGATAAATAATTCTGTTATTTCAGAATCTGCATAAATGATTTTAAACTTCTGCCCCCGCCATCGCCTTTGGTTGAGATGACTTCAATTTCATCTTTGTAATTCATAGAAGTTGAGCTCCCGCCATCAAATGCCATAGCTCTGTCAAATCCAAGATTTTTACACAAATCTCTCACTTCATATAAATCCATAGGATGCTCATCTGTAATTATTAAAATATGCAGTTCGCCATTTTTAAGTCCGACGATTGTTCTTGAGGTTTTTTGTAATACTGAACTAGATTCTCTAACAACTTCTCCGTTTTTTTTGACTATGAAAAATTCTTCCTCAAGTCTTAAATCAGGGAGTATTGAAGGCCCTCCTTGAGCGGCAGTTCGAACGACACAGCCAAAAGTCGTAGGGTTATTATGTGGTGCAATTTCGTATCTGAATTTTGTGCCTTCATCATTGCATTCTAAAATCCTAAATTCTGTTCTATTTAATATCTTATCAAGGTTTCTTCTTAATTCTGGGTTGTTCATTAAGCTTTCATTAAATCTTGGATCCTCTAATGTAACATAATCATTTGTTATATAAGAGATTGTTTTTTGATTTTTCGGGTCAAAAAATCCTGCATTAATTGTTAAAATAGCCTTTGTATTTTGGTGCATTTCTTTGTTGGTAATAAGAGCTTCACTAGAGATAAATCTTATTTTCTTTTTTATCTTTTCTCCATGCAGAATAATATGATAAATTCCGTCATCGAAATTTATTTCAATTGGTTCTGCTGCAGTAGAAAAATTTCCAATCAATAATAAAGCAAGTAGAATTATTATTTTTTTCATAAGCTTATAAATCCTTAGACTTGTAAAATGCAATAATACACGCTAAAAATGCGAGCGGAGGGAATATTGCGGTAATCAACGGCGGCAATATTCCTTTTTCAGCGAGAAGATCAAAGAACGGAAGAGTTATATAATATACAAATATACACCCTATCGCAATAGTAAAACCTACTAATCTTTGTTCTCTAGGTTTGCTGAATCCCAAAAGAGTTCCCATAATCGCAAGCAATACGCATACAAAAGGATGGAAAAATCTTTGGAAATATTTATTTAACATAAACCTGTACTCTTCAGTCATATTTTCTTCTTTAAGAAGTGATATGTAATTTTTTAAATCTTTGTTAGTGATATCTCTGTCTCTTTTTGTGCTGTACATCATCAATGTATAAGCATTTTGTGAAGCTTTCCCGTCGAGCAGACTCATACTGTTCAATTTTAGTATATCTCTGAATATTCCGTCAGATGTAATTATGTATTTAGTAATATCATTTAAAATCCATTTGTTTTTCAGGCATTTGCCTGTTTTTGCAACGTAAATTTCTGAAAGTTGGTGTACATCCGAATATAAATTTTTTGAAAAATCAAGTACAATTATGTTTTGCATATCCCCTAATGAAAATTTTGAAATAACAACGGCTTTTGTTGGATGCCCTGTTTCATCTTTTTGTGTGTAAATATATTGAGTAGTAGGTCTTATACCATGAATTGCCTGTAATTTTTGGCAAGAATAAGGAATAAGCTTGTCATATGTAACAAAGCATAAGCCAGTGAAAATAAAGCTTAAGACAAGAACCGGTGCAAGAATTCTGTAAAAAGACATTCCAACAGCCCTAAAAATAGTTAATTCGCTGTCTTTGCTTAATTTGTCAAATGTGAAAAGTGTTCCCAAAAGCAAGCCTACCGGAAAAGCTTTCCCTAAAATCTTAGGTAATTCATAAGTTAATATTAGAATTGCTGTCTTGATTCCATATTCACCGGCAAGCGTTCTTTTAATTGTATTTAAAAGCATTTCAGGTGCAATCCAAACTACTGTAAACAGTAATATAGATACAAATGCAGCCATAAATACCTGCATGAAAATATATTTGTCATAAACAGTTAGTCTGAACGGCTTCATTAGAGCGCAAAGTCCTTTCCTAAGTAAAATTCTTTAGCAACAGGATCGACAGCTACATCTTGGCTTCGACCTTGAATTTTTATCTTACCGTCGAATATAACGTAAGCTCTGTCTGTAATTGAAAGTGTTGCTTTAGGGTTGTGGTCTGTAATAAGAACTCCTAATCCTTTATCTTGTGAAATTTTTCTTATGTTATCTTTGATTTCTCCGATAGCGATAGGGTCAATACCTGCAAAAGGTTCATCAAGAAGCATGAAATCAGGGCTTGCTGCGAGTGCTCTTGCAATTTCGACACGTCTTCTTTCTCCACCGGATAATGATACGGCTGAATAATTACGCAGTTTAAGTACTCCAAATTCGGTCAATAATTCTTCAAGCTTTCTTTTTTTCTCATTTTCTGTGAGCTTATCATTCATTTCTAAAACAAGTTTGATGTTATCTTCTACTGTCAGTTTTCTGAAAATAGAAGCTTCTTGAGGAAGATATCCAATCCCTGCTTTTGCCCTGATATTCATAGGCCAGCTTGTAATATCTTTTCCGTCAAGCAGAATTTGTCCTTTATTTGGTTTTACAAGTCCTACAACCATATAAAAAGTTGTTGTCTTACCGGCACCGTTCGGGCCCAAAAGGCATACAACTTCGCCTTTGCTCATATTAAATGAAATATCATTTACAACGCTTCTGTCGCCATATATTTTTACTAGATTTTTTGCCGTAATCTCCATTATATTACCCCGTTGTCTAATATATAAAGTATTCTACTTTAAATAATTCCTCATTGCAATTTTTTATTAAGCAATGAAACGTTTAGTTATATTAGATATCTTTAAGATATGTAAAAGATATAAAAAATATATGTTAAATCAAATAATCATTCGGGCATACCATGATTATAAAACCATTTTCTTTTTCTTTATTTTCTCCTACACACTAACCTTTTACAATGAGATAAAGCCGCAATAGCGGCTATTATTTTGTCTAAAATTAGTACATATTCACAAGTCTTCTTACTTCTTTGAGAACTTTTTGAGCTTCAGCTCTAGCTTTTTCAGAACCATCTTTAATAATTTTGTGAACGATTTCTGGGTGAGCTTCGTAGTATGCTCTTTTTTCTCTAATAGGTGCAAATTTTTCATTAATTAATGCGCCTAATTGTCTTTTACAATCAGCACAGCCTCTCAGTCCTTTTTCGCATTCACATCTTACTTTTTCGACTTGGTCTTTATCTGCAAAAATTTCCCAGTATTTGAAAGCAACTTCACACTCATCAGGATGTCCAGGGTCATCTTTTCTCATTCTGCTTCTGTCAGTAATTGCAGACATTACTTTTTTAGCTGTAACTTCTGCTGAATCTGAAATTTTTATGTCATTTTGGAAAGATTTACCCATTTTGTTTCCGTCAAGTCCGCAAATTAGTGAACAATGGTTCAAAATAGGTTCAGGTTCATTGAAAAACTCACATTTATATATGTTGTTGAACCTTCTTGCAATATCACGAGTGATTTCGATATGAGCTACCTGATCAATTCCTACAGGAACATAAGAAGAATTAAACATCATAATATCAGCACTCATCAATACAGGATATCCCATTAGTCCGTAACTTATTTGAGAATTTGCTCCCTCTTTTGTTCTTAAGATTTTTGCCATATCTTTTAAGGTCGGATCACGTTCTACCCAATTTTGCGGGGTTACCATACCAAGATAGATATTCAATTCGGCAATTTCAGGTACAAGCGATTGTACGTATATCGTTGAAACTTCAGGGTCAATCCCGCAGCTTAGCCAATCGATTACGACATCTACTACATCGTTTTTTAAATTTTCTGTTTTATCGTATTTAGTAGTAAGAGCGTGCCAGTCAGCAACAAAGAAAAAGCTTTCATATTTTTTTTGAAGCTCTACCCAATTTTGGATTACACCCAAATAATGTCCCAAGTGTAATTTCCCTGTTGGTCTCATCCCTGATACTATTCTTTTGTTTTCCATACTTACACGTCCTTTCTAACTTTCCCATTATAGCAGAAAAAAGAAAAACTTTTATAAACCAATAAAAAAAGATGGATATAATTCCATCTTTTTTATTCTTCCTTCTTTTCCTATTAATTATGCAACGACTTTTGATACAAAATTTGTAATTTCAAAGAATGTGTCTTTAACAAACTCTTTTGCCAGTGTTGAGACCGGTCTGTTTTCAATGCATTCAAACACATAGTAAATCGGATCTCTTGAGTTGTTAAATCTCATTCTTTTATCGTTTTTATCTAAAAATGTATAATCTTCGTAAGAACAACCTTTTTTGTTTTTTCTGTTTGTTCTTTTTCTTATCAACGTTCCGAATTGTCCGTTTCCGTTAGTATCGTTTTTTGATCCCATTGTTGTTGGTAACATTTTTAAGCTCTCTTTCTAAAATCTCTTCTTTATCTCTTATGTATATATAAAGTATATAGCTTTTAAAAAATTGCTTTTTTAGTCTTTAAAATGTTAAAAAATGTTAACATTTAAAAAGTACAAATAAAGCCCATAATTATATGGGCTTTTAGAACAAAGTATACAGTACAAAATAATATTATTTTTCAGCTTTTATATCTTCATCAAGTTGGAGTTCTATATCTTCATCGGCTTTGCTTGCAAGGTTTTTGCCTATTGCTTTTTCAAGCGCAGCTTTTGCTGAATTGTATTGATATAAGGCTCCGTAGTAGTTTAGTTGAGCTGTTTGATAAGTTGTTTGGGCTTCTTTTAATTCAATCGGGTTTGCTTCGCCAACTCGATATCTGCCGTATGATAATTCATAATTTTCTTTTGCTTGTTTTACCTGCAAAATTGCAACAGGTATCTGATTTTTCTTCTCTACGAGTGTCAAATAGGCATTTTGAATTTCTAAATAAATTTGGTTTTGAGTATTTTGCGCATTAGCAAGTTCTTTATCATATAGGTATCTTGCTTCTTTAATTTCGTTTCTAATAAGCATTCCGTTTATTGTCGGAAAGTTTAGGTAGCCACCGATGTTATAACCATAATTTGAGGTGAAACTTTTACCACCTATTTGGTATTGTCCTTCTATTGATAATGTCGGAAAATATGATTTTTTAACTAATTTAAGAGTTTGTTTGGCTGTCTCAACTTTTGTTTCTGCAAGTTTTAAATCAGGTCTTGCATCTCTTGCAATATCGACAGCTCCATCAAGGGTTATGTTTACAGGCTCATATCTGAGTCGTTCTTGTACATTGTATTCATCAATAAAAGGGACACCCATTACGTTGTTCAATTTTGCGACAGCCAAATTGACGGCATTACTTGCCTGTATAAGTTGAAGTTTTGCATTGCTCAAGTTTGATTCTGCTATTGTTACATCTACTTTAGGGTTAAGTCCTATTTCATAAAAGGCTTTTGCCTGATCATAAAACATTGTATATTGGGACACGGTTGTTTCAGCAACTCGTTTTTTTTCGTATGAATATAAAAGGTTAAAATAAGCTTCTTTTGTCTCATAAATAACATTATTAATTGTCTCAGACAAAGTTGATTTTTGACCTTCATATTCCAAACGTCTTATTGTAGCTTGGTTTTGAGTAACACCGAAGTCATACAGCATTTGTTGCAGAGTAATTTGTCCAAGAATAAAGTAATTGAAAGTCAAATTTCTGCCTAATGCATCAGATAATTGTAATTGTTTGATTCTCGTATAACCTGTCTGCCAGCTGAATTGCGGGAAATAGTTAGACCAAACCTGTTTGATTTTAGCATCAGACGCCAGTACATCGTGGAATGCCGCATTTATTTGCGGGTTGTTTCCAAGTGCAATTTCAAGACAGCGTTCCAGGGTAAGGTCAATATTTTTTTCGACAGAACCTTCGATAATTACTTTGTCATTGACCTTTTTAGGTAATACTTCTTCAGCCTGCGGAAACTCTTTCGGATTTATGGTGTTACCAACTTGAACTGAGGCGGGAGCTCCGATTACAGAGGTTCCAAAACTTATTAAAAATGTCGTTAATATTATTTTTTTTAGCATAATTTATTTAATTATCCTTATTTTTCTTTTCTTTTTGTTTTTTGATGAATAGGTAAATATTTTGTTTAAATTGTTCTATCATTACATAAAAGGCTGGTACCAAGAATGTTCCGATAAATGCAACGGCCATCATACCTCCAAATACTGTCCTACCTACTGAGTTACGGCTGGCAGCACCTGCTCCTGTTGCAAATACCAGCGGCAGCAATCCTAAAATAAATGCAATATTTGTCATCATTACTGCTCTAAATCTTAGTTTTGCAGCTTGCATTGCTGCATCTTTTATATTCATACCTGCTTGGTGAGCGTCTTTGGCAAATTCTATAATCAAAATCGCTTGTTTTGTAGAAAGACCGATTAACATTACAAGACCGATTTGAGCGTAAATATCAAGAGAATATCCGCATACATATTGGAAGAATAAAGCTCCGACTAATGCCACAGGTGAAATTAAAAGTACTGCAATCGGAAGCATCCAGCTTTCGTAAAGCCCTACAAGGAATAGATATACAAATACCAATGACATTGCTATAATCGGTAAAATTTGACCGGAAGATTCGTGTTCTTGAAGAGAACTTCCAGACCAAGCATATCCCATATCTTCAGGCAAAACTTCGTCAGAAATCTGTTCCATTATCTTCATTGCTTCACCAGAGCTGACACCCGGTCTTGTCATTCCGTTAATTGTGATTGCAGGATACATGTTAAACCTTGTCAAGCTGTATGGACCGACTATTTCTTTGATCTCTACAACTGAGGACAGTGGTACCATTTTGCCGTAGATGTTTTTTACAAAGATTTTATTGATATCTGCTGGTTTTTCTCTGAATTCTGAATCTGCTTGCAAATATACACGATATACACGACCGTATTTATTAAAGTCATTTACGTAAGATTTACCGAAATAGCCTGCGAGTGCACTGTAAATTTCTGAAATTTGCACCCCTTGAGCCATTGCTTTATCAGCATTTACATTAATCATTAACTGAGGCAAATTAGCTGTAAATGATGTATATACAAGTTGAAATGCAGGATTTTTATTTGCTGCGGCAATAAGCTTTTCAGCCTCATCATAAAGTTCTTGAGGTGTTCTGTTGCCTTTGTCCAAAAGTTCATATTCAAAACCGCCGAACATACCAAGACCAGAAATTGATGGCGGTGAAAACACCGCTATTTTTGCAGATGGATAATTGCTGAATTCTTTTTGCATTTTACTCATAATGCTTTGCATTGAGAGTTCTTTGCTTTTACGTTTTGACCATTCTTCAAGTTCAGCAACAATTAGGGCAGTATTTTCTCCTGAGTACCCAACAAGTGTAATAGTATTTTCAACCCCCGGTATATTTAGAGTTTTTTCTTCTATCTCATTTGCAACAAGATTTGTTCTTGAAGCTGAAGATCCGTCAGGTAACTGAATTTGAGCAAATATTGCACCTTTATCTTCTGTCGGTAAAAATCCTTGCGGAATAATGTGTCCCATAAAGCCTATAAAGACAAGTATTATTAAAAAGCTAATAATTGTAGCTAAGGGTGAATCTATAAAGAATTTTGCACCTGTCAGGTACTTGTCTCTTACTTTGTTGAACCATTCATCAAATTTTTGAATTACTACAAAATGGCTGTGTTCTTCACCTGATTTCAAAATCATAGAACATAATGCAGGTGCTAAAGTTAATGCAACTAAAGTAGAAAGACCTATTGATGAAGCGATACACAGTGCGAATTGTCTGAACATTTGTCCTGTAATACCTGCCATAAAAGATACAGGTACGAATACTGCCATCAATACAAGTGAAGTGGCAAGAACTGCACCGAAAACTTCATCCATAGTAACTTCTGTTGCATCTTTTGGAGTTTTTCCTTCTTGAATGTGTCTTTGTGTATTTTCAAGTACAACGATGGCATCATCAACTACCAGACCTACTGCAAGTACAAGCCCGAATAGGATTAGCAAGTTTATTGAAAATCCGAGCAAATTCATAAATATGAATACGCCGATCAAAGATACAGGAATTGCACAAAATGGTATAAGAGCTGCTCTTGCACTGCCTAAGAATAAATAAGTTACTATTCCAACAAGTACAACAGCAAGTCCTATTGCATTTATAACTTCTTTGATTGATTCTCTTACAAAAACTGTTTCATCACGCTGAATTTTGTATTCTATACCTTGTGGGAAACTTTTTGAAAGTTCCTTCATTTTTTTGCTTATTTTGTTAGACAAATCAATAGCATTAGCTTCAGGTAATTGGCTTACTGAAATGATTGCAGAATCTTTTCCGCCTATTCTTGAGAAGAAAGAATAACTTTCAGCTCCTAATTCAACTCTTGCGATGTCTTTTAATTTTACTTGAGAGCCGTCCGGTTTTGATCTTACGATTATTTCTTCAAATTCTTTTACATCTTTAAGTCTTCCCTTTGTTCTCATCGTAAGTTTGATAAGCTGAGGGTTTTTCATCGGCTCTACGCCTAAGTCTCCGGCAGGGCTTTGGGTGTTTTGATATTGTATTGCCTGATTTACTTCTGAAATTGATACCCCTAAATTTGCCATTTTAGTTGCATCAAGCCAAATCCTCATAGAATAGTCTTTTGTTCCGAATACGGTTACTTTACCTACACCTTTGATACGTGCAAGTTCATCTTTTATATAGATTGAAGCGTAGTTTGCAATGTATAAAGAGTCATAGGTGTGAGTTGGGGAGTTTACAGAAATCATCATCAAACCCGGACCGCCTGTTGATTTTTTTACTGAAAGTCCGTATCTTTTTACATCTTCAGGAAGACGCGGGGTTACCAGTTGAAGTTGGTTTTGTACGTTTACAACAGCCATATCGGGGTCTGAACCTATTTCAAAATAAAGCGTCAGCTGATATTGACCGTTTTGCGAAGTTGATGACATATAAATCATATCTTCGACACCGTTCAATTGAGCTTCAATTGGTGCTGCAACCGTTGATTCTACAACATCTGAACTTGCGCCCGCATAAGTCGCAGTTACAACAACTTGCGGCGGCGTAATTGATGGATATTCTTCTAATGGCAGAAGATTTATCATCAACATACCTGCAAGTATTATCGCAAGTGATATTACGATTGCGAGTTTTGGTCGTTTTATAAATAAATTTCCGTTATTTTCTTTCATTTTTTATTAATACAAGCTTACGTTTTTATGTAAGTCTGTCCTTTCTTTCCCTAAATCTGTGTATGTTATTTTTTACTATTTTTCTCAGTAGAAGTTTCTGTTTGTTTTTCTTCAGCTTCGATTTTTTTCATTTCTTCTTGTGAAACGATAGTTACAGGACGTCCTGGAGTTAATTTTTGGATACCGTCAGTAACTATTCTGTCGCCTTTTTTTACCCCTTCTTCTACAATCCAAGAATCCCCTGATTGACCTTTAGTTTTTATATAGACTAACTGTGGCAGGTCTTTTTCATCAAGTTTATATACATATTTGCCTGCTTGGTTTTCTTGAACTGCTGTAACAGGTACGACAGGAACGTTTGAAGGTTTGTTTGCATATAGTTTAGCTGTTAAAAACTCACCTTGAATTAATGCGTTGTTAGGGTTTTGGAAAGTTGCACGCATTGTGATTGTACCTGTTGATTGATCTACTTTGTTATCTTGAAAATCTTGTACTCCGTCAAGTTTGTATTTTTCTCCGTTTGATAAGTATAATTCAACTTTTCTGTTTGTATTAGCTTCCCCGTCAGAGTTGGCAAGTATTGCATAATCATTTGAATCAAGCGGGAATGTTACATAAATCGGGTTTGTACTGTTTATGGTTGTTAATGCTCCTGATGATGGGGTTACATAGTTGCCGACAGTTACGTTTATTATACCGACTTTGCCATCAACAGGTGATTTCACCATTGTATAGCCCATTATACGCTCACTGTCATTGTAATTTGCTTCTGCTGATGCGACTTGTGCTTTTAGTGAGTCTCTTTGAGAAAGCATTTGGTCATATTGCGAACGTGCTATGTAATCTTTTTTTACCAATTCTTCGGCTCTTGCAAGTTGTTTTTCAGCATAAGCAAGCTGGGCCTTTAGATTTGCAACATTTGCCTTTGCCATTTTGGAAGCGTTAGAAAATTCTGTAGGTTCTATTTGAAATAAAGTCTGCCCTTTTCTTACGTAATCCCCTTCTTTAAAATAACTTTTGGTTAAATATCCTGATATACGTGCAAGAACGTCAACTCTGTATTTGGCAACTACTCTTGCAGGAGCTTCGTAAGTTCTTATAATACTTTTTTCTTGCACAGTATCAACTACAACTTGGGGAGCAGGTTTGCTTCGCATCGCTTTACCTGATTTGATATTATTAAAAATGGTGATACCGTATCTAAAAAGTATTGCACCTATAATAAGTGCTAAAATTATAATTATATTTTTTTTCATCCGTTCTCCCCTAATCTTATATTTGTGGATAATTGTATATCTTCTGTTGCATTTGCAACAATCAGATTATAACTAAATAATTTTTTAAAAGCAATATATTACATGGGTAAATTAAATTCTTTTTGAATATAGTCAAAAACCTTTTGCAGAGCGCGACTACGGTGCGAAATTTTATTTTTTTCATCCTCAGTCATATCGGCCATTGTTTTATTAGTGTTCTCAACTATAAACACAGGATCGTAGCCAAACCCGTGGGTGCCTGATTGAGTGTATGCGATTTCGCCCTTGCATTCTCCTTGAGTTTTGAATATAACTTCGCCTTTCGGGTTAATCAAAGTCATAGCGCATACAAATTTGGCTTTTCTGTTTTGATTATTTTTTAAGTTAGATAAAAGTTTGTCTATTCTTTCTTGCGGGGTGTCAGCATATCTTGCAGAATGAATTCCAGGAGCTCCATCAAGTGCTTCTACACACAAGCCTGAGTCATCAGCAAGGGTGTATTCTTTTGTAAGTTTATTAGCTTCTTTCGCTTTTATAATGGAATTTTCTTCAAAGGTTTTACCGTTTTCTATCGGATTAAAATTTAGTGATTTCTCTATCGGTAAAAATTCAACGCCTTCTATTTTAAAAAGTCTAGCGATTTCGTTGATTTCTTCTACTTTATGAGGATTTTGTGTCGCAATTATTATCTTCATAAAACCATTTTCTCCGATTATTTTCCATAGCGTCTTTGACGGCTGTGAAATTCTAAAATTGCCTCTGCAAGAGCTTTTTTGTCAAATTCAGGCCAGTATCTTTTAGTAACTAAAAGCTCAGAATAAGCGATTTGCCAAAGTAAATAGTTTGAAACTCTCATTTCTCCACCAGTTCTAATTAAAAGGTCTGGATCGGGAATATTTTTTGTATATAAATTTTTAGAAATAGTATCTTCTGTTATATCTTCAGATTTGATTTCGCCGGATTCTATTTTTTTACATATATTTTTTACTGCGTGAACTATTTCATCTCTTGCACCGTAATTAAATGCTATTTGAAGGTTTACGCCTGTATTATTTTTTGTTTTTTCAACAGAATTTTTTAATATTTTTTGTAATTTTTCGCTCAATTTGGTTGTATCGCCAATAAATGAAATAACAACATTATTCTCATGCATTTCTTGAAGTTCATTTTGCAAAGTTGTACCTAATAGATCCATTAAAAAAGCAACTTCTTCGGGCTTTCTGTTCCAATTTTCCGTAGAAAATGCATATACAGTCAAATATTTCACACCGAAATCATCGCAGGCTCTCATTACCGCTTTTAGAGAATCTACGCCTTTTTTGTGGCCGAATGCAGACGGTAAATTTTTTTCTTTTGCCCAACGTCGATTTCCGTCCATAATTATTGCAATATGTTTTAAATTAGTTTCTTTTACTATTTCTTTTATAGTTTCTTCGGCTGTTAAAGTTGGCATTTTATAATTCCTTTGCTTGTTTATTATATATAAAATTTTTTACAAAGTAAAGCAGCGGCTTTTTTAATATAAAAGCCGCCGATTTATATAAATTATCAATTAAGTTTATTTTTTAAACCCTTTTAAAAAATTTGAGGTTTTATCAAGGAAATTAAGTACAGCTGTAGTTCCTTTTTCTGTAATATTTTTTGCAGCATCTCCAACTTTTTCGGCAGTGGTTTTAGGGTTTTTTACTGCTTCTGATGCGTTATCGATTGTTTCATTAATTACTTTTTCTATTTGTTTGCCGCTTTCACTACTTTTTAAATTTTTAAAGAAATTTAATATATTTTTGTGATAAAAGATTGCACTTACCGCAACTCCGATTGTACCCAGAGCAAGTAAAGCCTTTTGAGTTGTGGTCATTGGCTTTTTGAATTTGAATTCTTCGCCGCTTGCTAATTTTTCTTTGTTTTCTGTAATATTTTTGTCAAATTGATCTTTTGTTAGAATTTTTTTCTTACCGTTTTTATCAGTTACGTGATATCTGTGTTTGTTATCAATTTGAACTAAGTTCCCGCCGATAACTGATGAATTTGTAAGACTTACCATTTCTGTTTTCATAAAAATAAATCCTTCTTTTACACCTACTTATATATAATAAGTATTCAAAGTAAAAATTTTTGACATTTTTTCATATATTTTTTACGAAAATTTACACGAATAATAGAAAAAGACATCTGTTCTATACAGATGTCTTTTCGGAAATTATTTGAACTGTTTTTTATGAACAACCTGAATATCCGCATTTTAGGCAAATGAAACAGCCTTCTGCCATTTGAATTTCGTTTCCGCATTCAGGGCATTTAACGGTTTTAATTTCGCCTGTCGGATTATATTTTTCTGTTTCTTCAGCTTCAATTTTTGGTTCATCAACTGTTTTCATTGATTTTTCAGCTTCGATTTGAGCTTCTGATTTTTTAGCATCTAAATTCATTGGTTGGAATTGGCGGCTGTTATTTCTATATACCGTAATTCCTTTCAAATTGTTTTCATAAGCTAAAATATAAGCTTCTTCAATATCAGCACGAGTTGCATGTTCTTCAAAGTTTACTGTTTTTGAAACTGCATTGTCCGTATGAAGCTGGAATGCAGCTTGCATTTTTACGTGCCAGTATGGTGATACGTCGTGTGCAGTTACAAAAATCTTTTTAGCATCTGCAGGAACTTTATCTACGTGAGCTACTGATCCGGTTTTAGCAATTTCTTTCATCAAATCTTCTGAATAAAATCCGTGTTTTATTGCATAATCTTTGAAGATAGGATTGATTTCAAGCATTTCTGTGCCGTCCATAATCAATCTTGAGAATACAAGACCGAATAGAGGCTCAACTCCGCCTGATGCACTTGCTATCATTGAAATTGTACCTGTTGGTGCAATACATGTAGTTGTAGCATTTCTGATGCCGAATTTTTCAATTTGAGAATCCAATTCTTTCCATTGTTCATCAGAAATTTTGCCTGCAGATTTGCCTTTGTATTTGTTATATAGGAAGTTTTTACCGTCATAAATGCTTCCTTTGAAATTGTTGAATCTTCCTCTTTCTTTAGAAAGTTCAATTGATTCACATTTTGATTCGTAATCAATAAATTCCATAACTTGAGAAGCAAGTTTTGTGCCTTCTTCAGAGCTGTAAGAAATACCCATTTTCATAAGCATATCAGCCCAGCCCATAACACCTAATCCGATTTTTCTGTTGTTTTGTACCATTTCAGAAATTTGCGGAAGAGGATAATTATTCACTGCAATAACATTGTCCAAAAATCTAATTGCAGTTCTTGTTGTTTCTGCAAGTTTTGTCCAGTCAACAACAGGGCCGTTTGCTCCGTCAATTACCATTTTGCCTAGGTTAATTGAACCTAAGTTACATGCTTCGTAAGCTAAAAGCGGAACTTCACCACATGGATTTGTAGATTCAATTTGTCCTACTAAAGGAGTCGGGTTATCTGCGTTCATTTTATCAATGAATATAATACCAGGTTCACCGTTTCTCCAAGCTCCGTCAACTATTAAATCAAAAACTTTTTTAGCGCTTAATCTTGCAACAACTTCATTGTTTTGTGGATTTACTAAATCATAATCAGTTCCGTTTTTCAGAGCTTCCATAAATTTATCAGTAATAGCTACTGAAATATTGAAGTTGTTTAATTTGTTATTATCTGATTTGCAGTTAATAAAATCTAAAATATCAGGGTGGTCAACTCTTAAAATACCCATATTTGCACCGCGTCTTGTTCCGCCTTGTTTAACAGCTTCAGTCGCAGCATTGAATACTTCCATAAATGAAACAGGACCTGAAGATACGCCCATAGTAGATCTTACAACACTGTTTTTAGGTCTGAGTCTAGAGAAAGAAAAACCTGTTCCGCCGCCTGATTTGTGAATTAAAGCAGTATTTTTAACTGTTTCAAAGATACCTTCAAGGCTGTCTTCTACTGGCAATACAAAACAAGCTGCCAATTGACCCAATTCTCTTCCTGCATTCATTAATGTTGGAGAATTTGGCATAAAATAACAATTTGTTATTTCTTTGTAAAATCTTTCAGCAAGTTTTTCGACATCAGCTTGAGATTTACCGTATTTTAAATCTCCTGAAGCAATTGCCAATGATACACGTCTGAACATATCTGACGGTTTTTCTGTACAATTTCCGTCTTTATCCCTTTTTAAGTATCTTCTTTCAAGAACTTTAATAGCATTTTCGGATAAGTTCAATTTTTCTTCCACTAAGTTCACACTAACCTCCATATATTATTAACTAGTTTTATATTTTTATTTTAAGTAACAAACTTCTTATTTATAATCTCTAAAATAAAGACTAAGTCAAATAATCATCCCCATTAAAATAAAATTTAAAGCATGACTTTGTATAAAAATTCTACATCAATTTTGACAGGCATGCAACATGATTTGATTCAATCTATTACAAAATCTTTACTTCTAAAATGTAACAAAATATTTTGTCATATTTAGGAAATTTATATGTTTATTATATAATACTTTCGAGGTGAAAATTTTTGAAACACTCTAAACTTACAGCCCTGATATTTATAGCATTATTTTTAGGTGTAATAGTTGGACATTTTATACCAGATTTTGCAGTAAAGATGAGACCTTTTGCAGATATATTTTTACGAATGGTAAATATGATTATAGCACCATTACTGTTTTCAACTTTGGTAGTTGGAATTGCAGGACATGGTGATGCAAAAAGTTTGGGTAAAATCGGACTTAAAACCATTATATATTTTGAAGTTGTAACCACATTAGCTTTAATCATAGGGCTAACAATGGGTAATATATTCAAACCGGGTGTTGGTTTTGTATCTGGAACATCTGCTCATGCAATACAAATGCAAGAAGCAGGTTTGATGGCTGCAACTCATGCCCATACCTCAATCAGTGCTATGGTAACTGATATTTTTCCTACAAGCATAGTTGATGCTATGGCTAAGGGCAATCTATTGCAAATAGTTGTATTTTCAATATTTTTTGCACTTGCAATTTGTGCAGTCGGGAAAAAAGCTCAACCTGTTTTGGATCTTTTGAATTCCGTATCGCAAATAATGTTCAAATTCACAGA
>CALVAU010000102.1 GCA_944325615.1 Candidatus Gastranaerophilales bacterium
TGCAGGCTGTAACAACTGGTGCTTATTCAGAAACTGAATACATCAAAGATAATATCAAACTAGGTGAAGCAGATGAAAAGAGTGCAAATGTTGCAAATTCAAAAGAAGTTGTAAAAATTTGTACACAATATGCTCAAAAAGGTATGATAAATATCTTTATTGCATTATTTGCATTTGCTCTTGCATTTGCTTGTCTTTCAGCTCCAAGCTGTATGACTTCAGCTCCTGTTGCGTTCTTTGTAAGCTACTTGATTGCAATCGCCGTATTTGGTCTGTTCCAAGCAGTATTTATGGCAAACGCAGGCGGATGCTGGGATAATGCTAAGAAAATAGTTGAAGTTGATTTGGCAGAAAAAGGAACTCCATTGCATGAAGCAACAGTAGTTGGTGATACAGTAGGTGATCCTTTCAAAGATACTTCATCAGTTGCAATGAACCCGATTATCAAATTCACAACATTATTCGGACTTCTTGCAATGGAAATCGCAATTTCAGCTGCATTTAGAGATATTGCTCCAATTGCAGGCTGGATATTCTTAATCATTGCATTGATTTTCGTAATCAGATCTTTCTATGCAATGAGAATCCCTTCAAAAGCTGAAGTGAAAACTGAAGCTGAAGGCTAACAAAAATATAGGGAATATGAGTATTTCTCATATAAAAGGCGCTCAGACGAAAGTTTGGGCGCTTTGTTTATAAATTTGCAATTATGTAAAATTTATATTATACTGATTTTGTTTTAATAGTATTAGCGCAAGAGGAGCAAATGATGAAAACGCACACTATGATTGAAATTTTAGGGGGGGGGGGCACCCGCAAATAACGCTCCTGAGAGGCTTTTAGTAAAAAATAGAGCATTTACACTGGCAGAAGTACTGATAACCTTAGGCATAATCGGGATAGTTGCAGCTATGACAATGCCGATTTTGATTGGAAAATATAAAAAGCAAGTTACTGTGACACAATTAAAAAAAGCATATACAGTATTAAGTCAAATGGTATTACAAGCACAAGAAGATAATGGTCCTGTATATTTCTCAAATTCACAAGTAAATGCAGTAGCGACAGAAAATTTCTTCAAATTATATTGGTTGCCATACTTTAATAATCCGACTGTTGCTAAAGAAGGAATATACCCATATGGTACGGATGCTCCTTTTGTAGGTTTAAATGGTCAAAAAGGTTCGGGTGTTCAAACAAATTATGCAGCAGGAAGAATATTTTTTACGACTTCAGATGGAACTGCATATTCAGTAAATATGATGCAATGGGAAGTTGAATATGACGAAGATGGTAACGAAATTTCATCAGTTCCAGTATATAGGTCTTTTCAAGAAGTAACTGTAGATTTAAATGGATTTGATCCACCAAACATTTATGGGAGAGATGTCTTTATTTTCCAAGTTTTTTTTGATAATAGTGTTGTTAAACCAAATGGATATAATGCTAATATGAATCTAAATTGTAGTTTTAATGGAGGAGGACAGTATTGTGCAGCAAAGATAATGCAAGACGGCTGGGAAATAAAAGATGATTACCCATGGTAATTTGTTTGTGTTAGACTTATCTTGAAAGCAAATTAAAAGGAAGTAAAATCATGAGTTTAACAGTATATTTAGGGATAGACGTAGGATCAGTAACTACAAAATTAGCACTAGTTGACGAAAAAGGAAAATATGTTGACAGTTACATGCTAAGAACTGCAGGAAAACCTGTTTTAGCAGTTCAAAAAGGTTTAAAAGAATTATATTCAAAAAAACTTACAGAATATAACGTAATGGGTGTAGGTACAACAGGTTCAGGCAGAAACCTTGCAGGAGCTCTTGTTGGTGCTGATATTATAAAAAATGAAATTACAGCCCATGCTGTCGCTGCAAGTATTAATGTTCCAGGCGTACAGACTATTCTTGAAATCGGCGGACAAGACAGTAAAATAATTATTTTAAGAGACGGTATCGTTACAGACTTTGCTATGAATACCGTATGTGCAGCAGGTACAGGTAGTTTCCTAGACCAGCAGGCAAACAGATTGAATGTGCCTATTGAAAAATTTGGTGAAACAGCTCTAAAATCAACAAATCCTGCTCGTATTGCAGGTCGTTGCGGAGTGTTTGCAGAAAGCGATTTGATTCACAAACAACAGCTCGGATATCCTGTGGAAGATTTGTTATACGGACTTTGTCAGGCATTAGTAAGAAATTACCTTTCAAACTTAGCTTTGGGTAAAGAATTGTTGCCGATTATCACATTCCAAGGCGGAGTTGCGACAAACCAAGGTATGGTAAAAGCTTTTGAAGAAGCTTTAGGTCATAAAGTTGTAGTTCCTGAAAACCACCAAACAATGGGTGCAATCGGTGCAGCATTGCTCGCGATGGAAAATCATCAATATACTGAAGCGCAGACAAAATTCAAAGGCTGGGAAGTCGGTGATATGCATTTCCATTCAATAACTTGTGAATGCAACGGATGCTCTAATAACTGTGAAGTTATCACAATTGTTGAAGGTAATGACGAAATTCAACATGTTGAAAAAATTAAAGATATCAAAGGAAATATTATTGCACGCTGGGGCGGTACCTGCGGAAGATGGGATATTACAAATTAATTAAATATGAAAGATTTGAATTCCATACTAAATCATCAGCGTGAAAAATTTCGTGAAGTTTTTAACTATTCTGCAAAAGAATTGCAAAAACGTATTCAAGAAATCAGACCCTCAAATGTAGATGGAGATATTTTTTCAAATTTTTCATCAGATTCTGATGGCAGGAAATGGCAGCTTGCTGTCTTGAAAATGCTTGAAGATGATATTTCTAAGGATATTTATTTTAAATTTCAAGAAATATTGAATGCAAGAAAAGATTATCATTGCAATAGTTGTGCTACTTGTTGTAATCTTGCTTGCAGCGAGTTTTCTCCAGAAGAGCTTAAAAAACGTGCTGAGAGTGGGGATAATTTCGCAAAACAGTTTTTAAGTGTTTTTATTCCTTATTCATCAAAAGAAGAGGCAAGAAAAGTTTATCCTGAATATATAGCACTTCTTGAAAAAAATAAGGAAAACGAAGTCTATTTCTATCATTGTCCGAAATTGACCGAAGATAAAAGATGCTCAGATTATGAAAATCGACCTCAAATTTGCAGAGATTTTCCAGATAATCCCCTGACTCTATTACCTGTATCTTGCGGGTTTTGTGAATGGAAAGAAAAATCAGAGGATATGACGCTTCTTCTTCATGCTATGATAGAAATTGTAGAATATTATAAAGAAAAAATTCCGCGATAGGATTTATACAAAAAGGATTAAATCAATGAAAATACTCTCAGGACTTTCATTAGCAGAAATTGAACAAATTACCGATGAATTACATGCGTCAAAATTTAGAGCTCGTCAGATTCATAATTGGGTCTATCTCAAATCCGTAAAAGAAATTGATGAGATGACTGATTTATCAGTGAAATTCAGAGATGAATTGAAAAAAGTTGCTACTGTGAGTGATGTAAAAATCAAAGTTAAGCAAGTAAGTGCTGACGGTACTATCAAATATTTAATTGAATATCCTGATGGAGAATGTGTAGAGACAGTTCTTATGAGGTTTGATAATCGTGCGAATTTAACAGCTTGCGTCAGTTCTCAAATAGGCTGTGCGGTAAATTGTTCTTTTTGTGCGACAGGGAAACGAGGATTTATAAGAAACCTTAGTTATAAAGAAATTATTGAGCAGGTATTGACAATTCAAAGAGATACAGGGCTAAAGGTTACCAATATAGTCTTTATGGGACAGGGTGAACCGCTTTTGAATTTAGATAACGTTTTAAAAGCTATGGACATTTTTAACGAAAATTTCCAAATCGGAGCACGTCGTCTTACTGTATCGACAAGCGGAATTGTGCCTCAAATATATAAACTTGCAGAAAATGATATGCAATCAACTTTGGCTATTTCATTGCATGCCCCAAATCATGATATCCGCAAAAAAATTATGCCGATTGAAAATAAATATGATA
>CALVAU010000103.1 GCA_944325615.1 Candidatus Gastranaerophilales bacterium
CAACTAAATGAGCTACAACTTCAGTATCTGTTTGAGAACGGAACACACAACCTTCTTTTGTAAGTTGTTCTCTTAACTCTTTATAATTTTCGATAATTCCGTTATGCACAATTACAAGATTTCCGCAAGTACACGTGTGCGGGTGAGCATTTAAAACAGTAGGAGCACCATGTGTTGCCCATCTTATATGCCCTATCCCCATAGTGGATTTTTCATATTCACCTTTATGATGAGAAAGCTCTTCTCTCAAGTTATTTAACTTTCCGATTGCTTTATATACTTTAATTTCATCAGTACACATCACAGCGACACCTGATGAATCATATCCACGGTATTCAAGCTGTTCAAGCCCATCTACCAAAATATCAATAACTGACTTATGACCTACATATCCTACTATTCCACACATATAATAATCTCTCCAATACTATCGTCTATAATAAAAAATTATAACATCAAAATTTTAAATTTTAATTACGTTTATAAAAGTTTTACATTGACATAAAATTTGAACTTTTGATAATATGAAATTGGGATTAATGAATAAGGAGGTATTATGAAGAAGCTTTTTATCGCACTTGCTGCACTGATTATTTCGATTAATTCTGTGCAAGCGACCGAATCTGTTTATTTTGTAGATGACTGGAATATGCAAAACTATTGGGAAAAAAATGATAAAAACGTTGAAAAAGTTTTGTCAGTATATAAAAGACTTATGCTTGCTAACAAAATTAACGAACGAATCATTATTGATGTCACAAAAGGTTCAAATTCTATAAACGCAAGCACTGAAATCTATACGAGATCTATTCATATAAATAAAGAGCTTTTATCTTATATGAGAAATGACGATGAGCTGGCATTTGTAATTTCACATGAAATTGCGCATGCTATGGAGACTTATTCGAGTCCGTTTAAATTTGCAGCTATGAAATATAACTCTAAAAAATATGAAATTAAATCTGACTTAAAAGCTATTGATTATATGGTAAAAGCTGGCTATAACCCTATTGCAGCAATCGTAATGCTTAACAAAATCACATGTGAGCCTGTATTTGACTGGGGATTTATGTACACACATCCGAAAGGTTCAAAAAGATTGGCTGAAGCATATAAGTATATTTACATTAAATACCCGCAATATTTGAATTCGCCAATGACTAAAAACGCTTATTATCAAATGTTTGAAATTTCAATGGCTAATGAAATTAAACGTATTGAGCAAGCTCAAAACAAACGCAAATTAAAAAGAGAACAACTATAATGAATAAAAAAATATTTATAATTGCTATGACTTTATTAACTTTTACAGGAATATCATACGCAGGTGATATTCCTGTGAAAGTAACGCCAAATTCTGTTATCACAACAGCAAGCAAAAAAGGCTCTGTAAGTGAAGGTGATTACGTTGATTTTAGAGTCATTGAAGATACCGGATATCTAAAAAAAGATGATCTTATAACAGGAATGGTTACAAAAATCGAGGATAACGGATTTAACGGAAAATCGGCAGAGGTTTTGATAGAAAACTTCCATTTTAAAAACAAAAAAATTAAAGGGTATATCTACCTGAAAGGAAGTTCTCATAAAAAACTTGCCGAATTTACCGAATACAATCTTTCAGAAGCTCCATCTTTTATAAGAGGCGGTGAGGTTATAGCAAGGCCGGATGAATGTGATTTTATTCTATATTTGGAGAATTAATCAATGAAAAGATTATTTTTAATATTAAGCCTAATTTTACTAAGTTCAAATGCTGTTTTTGCAGAAAAACTTCCGATAAAAATAGCTCCTGCTGAAAACATTTCAACAGCTTATGATCAAATTGAACTTGGAGACTACTTAAAATTCAAGGTTGTAAATGATGTATATTATAACAACCAAATTTTTATAAAAAAAGATACTCCAATCCTTGTCAAAGTAGATTTTTTAAGCGATAACGGCTGGGTATCTGACAATGCTGAATTTGATTCTCAACACTTTATCACTAAAGATGCCACAGGCAAAAAAATAGCTTTTGAATCAAATCTTTCAATAAACGGGTTTGAATTACTCAAGACTAAAGGCAACAGATTTGCACAATTTTTCAACTACATCGGCTCTATTGCACGAGGCAAAGAAATTGATATAAAATATGGAATTGACAATCCGATTTTTACAATTTGGATGAACAAATAAAAAAATACCCTCTATTTAAGAGGGTATTTTTTATTTGTTAAGTATTTTCTGCTTGTATTCTTTCAAATTTTATCTCGTCATTTTCAACATCTATTTTGACCTTATCTCCACTCAAGAAATTTTGAGATAGAATCATCTTAGACAACGGGTTCTCAACCATCTGACGAATTACACGCTTTAGCGGTCTTGCACCATATACAGGATTGTAACCGCGAGTAGCAAGAAATTCTTTCGCATCATCAGTAACTTCAAGTTCTAATTCCTGATCTTTAAGAAGTCTTCTCAAGTAATCCATTTGAATATCAACAATTTTTGACAGATCTTGTAAAGTCAAAGCTTTAAAGAAAATTGTCTCATCTATTCTATTCAAAAATTCAGGCTTGAATTTACTTCTTAGTACTGTCATAACTTTCTCTTTTGTTTCATCAAATTCTGCGGGTGATACCATATTATTCAATGTGTTTTCAAGAATGATATCACTTCCGATATTTGACGTCATAATTATCAAAGTATTTTTAAAATCGACAGTTCTGCCTTTTGAATCTGTCAAACGACCGTCATCAAAAATTTGAAGCATTATATTGAATACGTCAGGATGAGCCTTTTCGATTTCATCAAAAAGCACTACTGAATAAGGTTTTCTTCTGACAGCTTCAGTAAGTTGTCCGCCTTCTTCATATCCAACATATCCCGGAGGAGCTCCAACCAAACGAGCCACATTATGTTTTTCCATATACTCAGACATATCAATACGTATGAGCGCATCTTCATCATTAAACATAAATTCCGCGAGAGATTTTGCAAGCTCTGTTTTGCCGACACC
>CALVAU010000104.1 GCA_944325615.1 Candidatus Gastranaerophilales bacterium
CCTTTGTATTTAGAAAAATGCATGGTAGCTATGATGAAATCCGTTGTAAAAGGCGGAGCTGGCGGACTTAGGGTTGCAGGAGTAAGGGATGTTCAAAATGCCAAAAGACTTTTTGATATTCCTGTAATCGGAATTACAAAACCTGAAGTTATTCCTCCTAATTGGCAGGAAATAGTTTATATTACACCCGAGTTGAAGGATGTAATATCCTTGATTGATGCCGGTGCTGATATAATTGCATTTGACGGTACTCAAAGAAAAAGACCGAATGGTGCGACTTTAGAAGAAATTATAAAGTATATTAAAATTAATAAAAGAGTTTCAATGGCGGATATTTCGACTGTTGAAGAAGGTATAAAAGCTGCAGAAATGGGTGCAAATATCCTTTCGACAACTCTTTCTGGTTATACTCTGGAGTCTCCATTGAAAAACAATGAGCCTGATTTTGATTTACTTAAAGAATTAGTTGAAAAAACTGACGTGCCTGTTGTTTTAGAAGGCAGAATTTGGGAACCGAAAGAAGTTGATAAAGCTTTTGAACTAGGAGCTCATTGTGTTGTTATAGGCTCTGCAATTACACGTCCGCAGTTAATAACAAAACGTTTTGTGCGAAGAAAAAAATAAGAGGTTTTTATGCAAAAGGCATTGGCTATTGATATTGGTGGTACAAAAATCTATAACACCGTTATCAATGAAATCGGTGAAATTATGGGTGATGTAGAAAAACGTTCTACACCAAAAACTTTTGAGGGTATAAAAGACGTTTTAACTGAAATTATAAAAGCCCATGAAAATGTTGTCGATGTAATTGCAATAGCAACAGCTGGTGCTGTAAATAATGAAAATACAGGTGTAATTGGATCTACCGGGAATATTGCCGAAGGATATTCCAAAATGAATTTTAAAGCATTAAGCAATAAAAAAGTTTTTGTAGAAAACGATGCAAATGCTGCAGCTTGGGCAGAACATGTTATCGGAGCTTCAAAAGGGTGCGCTGACAGTGTTATGCTAACTTTGGGAACCGGTGTAGGCGGCGGAATTATTGTGAATAACAAGTTGTTGAAAGGCAAAAACGGAGCTGCAGGTGAGATGCATTTTAAAATGTATCCGGATAGAAGAAGAAAGTGTACTTGCGGAGCTTATGATTGTTTTGAAGCTTATGCATCAGGTACAGGTTTGCGTTTGACAGCAATAGAGATAACAGGCAATTCTGATGTAACTACTTATGATGTTATAAATGAGGTTAATGCAGTCTTAGCTCATCCTGAAACTTCCGTTGGCAATTTAAAAACAGATGTATTAAGAGCCGCTTCTGAAGATAAATATGTAAAAGCTTTTCTAAAATGGCAAGATGATATTCTTGCGGGCTGTATAGGACTTGCTAATATTTTTGACACGTGCGTAATTGTATTATCAGGCTCAATGGCTGAATTTGTAGATACTGAATATATTGAAAAAGAATTAAACAAAGAAATTGTAACCACATATACAAAAGTTCGCAAAGCAACTGCAGGTAATTATTCAGGAATGATAGGTGCTGCTCTTTTAGCAATGAATGTAGGTCTAAATGCAGGAGAGACTTGCTAATGGGAAAGGCAAAAAAAAGAAGTTTGCATTTAGGGATATATGATCAGTTTGGAAAATTAACCCGCGTGGAAGCTGTTCAATTGGTTGTTGATAAATTGAAGAAAAATGAGAATGATGTATATGGTTTGATTACATTATTCGGACTTTCGGCTGAGGAAATTCTTGAAGGCGGAGCAAGTTATGAATCAGTTAAAGGTCTTGGAGGCTTGTTGAGTTGATTTCAAAAAACGGTATTTTTACTGTTATTAAAAATTCTAGATGGTATTCTTCAGATATGACAGTGTTTTCATGTCTTGTGTGTTTTTTGTATGCGCTATCTGAAAATGGGAATCCTCTTAATGGGTTTATTGCTTTTGTAGGAATTCTTTTTGCTCATATGGCAACGAACCTGTATGATGACTATGATGATTATAAAAAATTGTGCTCTGATCCTAGATTTAGTGAGTTTGCGCCGAAGGTAAAGTGTGATTATTTAAAAAGCGGTTTGGCAAATACAAAAGATTTATTATTCGTTATTGTTTTATTTTGTTTAATTGCAAGTATATGTGGGCTTTATCTGCTTTTGCAATCAGGAATCCAAGTTTTGTTCTTAGGTATAATCGGTGCAGTTATAGTCTTGTCATATCCGAAATTTTCAAGAATCGGTATGAGTGAATTGTTGGTTGGAATCGCTTTTGGTCCGCTGCTTTTTGAGGGCATGTATTTTGTGATGACTAAATCTTTTTCTCTTGAAGTACTTCTGCTTTCTTTAGCGATTGTAATGTTTACAATAGGTGTTATGTATAATCATACAATTCTTGATTTTGAAGGGGATCGAGTAGCAGCAAAACGAACAATTGTCCAGCGCTTGGGCTCAAAAGAAAAAGCTATGAAAGGTTTTATTTTAATATATTTTTTAGGGTATATTTTTATGACAATTTTTTCGATTTATTCTCAAAATTTATTCTGCCTGATATCACTATTGACTATACCTTTTGTTTTTTTGCTTTATAAAGCATTAAAATCTTATAATGCGTCAGCTTATTATGAAAGAAATGAAACGTATTTATCAGTTTTGATAGGTTCAGCTAAAGTAATGGCAGTTTTTTCTTTTTTTGTTGCAGTCGGTTTGTTTATAAAACTAGTTATAATTTAATAGGATAGTCATCTGGAATTTCCCATCCGTTGCATTCAATTAAAGCTCCGCAGGTGATTGCTTTTGAATAGCCTTGAGCATTTCCTGATGTAGCTTGAGAACCGTTTTCGCAAATCTCAATTAATCCTTCCCTATTTAAAAAGTTTTGACAAAAGCTTTTTTTAGCAGGGTAATCCATAGTACTTGTTACAGTATATTTTTTATTATCTTCAATAATAAGGTTAAAAGTAAAGACATTTTTGCCCCAAATATATTTGTTTGCACCGGTTTCAAGAAAGATATAAAAAGTTCCTCGTCTTTGAGATATTCCATGTGGGCCTGTTCCGCCACTATTAAATATTATTGCAGTTCCGTTTTTGAAAATATATTTAGGTGAATTTAGATATTCAGCGGTATTCTTTTTGTAGTTATATACTTTATTGCAACATGGATCTTTCTGGTTATCTTCTATTTTTTTAGGGCATTCGGAACTGACTTCCATATATGGTGCAATATAATTTTTGAAAGTATCTGTTGCATTATTTTCAATTCCCCATTCGTCAGGAGTACCATTTTTAAGAGATGATAACATTAGTGCTTGGTTTAGCATACTTACGGTCTTTTTTAGTTGTGTTGATACGGATTGTTTCCTATATCCATGGATAATATTAGGCAGTGTCATAGCTGCTATTATTCCAATTATTCCGAGTGTTATTAAGACTTCAGATAAAGTAAAGCTATTTTTCATGTGTATCCTCCATAATTAGACAAAGTAGTAATAAATTCCTAGCCATTATGTGATTAATTAATCACAGAATAATTAAAATTATAAACATATAATCAAATTTATGCAAGATCAGAAAAATTATGATTTAAAAATTCGTAATAGAATAAGAATGTATAGAAAGCAAAAAGGCTTATCGCAGGAAAAGCTTGCTGAATTGATTGATAGTAGTAGAGAACATATAAATCGGATGGAAAGTGGTAAAGATAATATAAGTCTTTCTTATTTTATAAAACTTGCAGAAGTATTTGAGATATCATTGGATGAACTAGCAGGATTTAAGCAAGAATAATTTTTAGTTATATTTAAAAAACATTTTCTCCATGTTAGACTCATTATATAAGTATTTTTAATGAGGTTATTTTATGAATGAGAGCACAAATCAGTATTTAAAACCCAGAACTTTGAAAAGAAATTCTAAAGGCAATATTGAAATTGGCGGTTGTGATGTAGTTGATTTAGCTAATGAATACGGAACTCCGCTTTATGTAATTGATGAATTTACTTTAAGAAGTGTTTGTAATGATTATAAAAAAGCATTTGAAAAATATCCTAGAGTAAATATGATGTTTGCTTCAAAATCACTATGTACAATGGCGACATCAGCTATTTTGGCTCAAGAAGGGTTTGGATTTGACGTCGTATCAGCAGGTGAATTATACACTGTCTATAAAGCAGGAGCTGATATGCATAAGGTGCTCTTTAACGGAAATAACAAATCCTTTGATGAAATTTCTCTTGCAATAGAACTTGGTGTAGGCAGAATTTCTGTTGATAATTTTTTCGAGCTTGATCTATTGAATGAAATTGCAAAATCAAATAACAAGTCCGTTGATATATTATTGCGAGTTACACCTGGTATTGAGTGTCATACGCATGAATATATTCAGACCGGACATTTGGATTCCAAATTCGGCTTTGACCTTACTCAAATAGATGAAGCTGTTGAGTTGATTTTGAATACTTATACCAATCTAAAGTTGCATGGACTTCATGCACATATCGGCTCTCAGATTTTTGAGACGCAAGTATATCATGAT
>CALVAU010000105.1 GCA_944325615.1 Candidatus Gastranaerophilales bacterium
CAGGCTGGACAAGTGAGAAATTTACAATAGTAGATAAAGACATAGATGCGACAGTAGAATGCAGTATGGGCGGCGACGACTGCTATAATATAAATATAGTAGGAGGAGAAAACTGTACAATAACAAAGCCTCAAGGGAATTGTGATGGAGATACAAGTAAATACAAAAACGGTAAATATACAATAAGTGTAAAGCCAAATGAGGGCTTTACTTATAATGGAAAGACCTCAAGTGATCCAGCATCAGGAGTAGCAGTACAGATACAGGATTCCGATGAGAACGTAACTATCTCTTGTGAACCAGCGGCAGTAGAAGCAACAGAACATACTTTGACAATAGGATTTAGCTCAAATGATCAAAGTTATACTAAAGCTCAATTGTGGGTAACAATAGAAGCCAAAACTCCAGAAGGGGAAACAAGTGAAAGAACAGTAAGTCCAGTATTGCCACCTGCGCCGATGACAGTGTCATCAAAATATCCTGCAAATACTGAGTTTAAATTAACTGATATAAAATCTTATATTTGGTACAATAACAGTACAGAAAAGCCTGGTACAAATGGCTATAGAAACGTATATTTAGATGGAAAAAACATGTGGAATCAGACAGTAAGTGGAAAGTTGGATTCAGATAAGAGTTATATGTTTACATTATATAGTGGAGATGATGTACCTGATCTACCAACAAAAGAGGTAATACTAGAGTTTCAATATCAATTTGATTCTTGTAAAGAAACAAATGGTACATTAGTATATGCAAACTCAATGCTTTATAAAGTAATTGCAATAGATAAAGCAACAAATAAAGAAATAACTCTGCCTTTTGATGCTTCAGTAACGTATAGTGGTGGTGGACCATGCTCTGGAACTGTAAAAGTCGGAACAAGTTCAAAATGTGGTAATGCAGATGCTGAAATAAGAAGTGTATCAGTAGGAAGTTTTAGTCCAACATCAGAACAAACGGTAGGTGGAGTAAAATATAAAATATTATCTGCACGAGCTCGGAATGCAACAATAGATCCAAATGTAACTTCATGTGGAACCGGAGATACTCCAGATGTACCAAGTGAAGAAGATTGTTCTATAAATGTAGTCGGTACAGGTTATACCAAAAATGGAGCTTATGGAACGGTATATCTGATGCAGGGTAAAAATCAGGTAAATTCAGTACAATTAAGTGATTTAAATAAGTATAAAACTACTTGGAAAAACTTAGAATGTAGAACGTCATATACAATAACAACTGTTGAAGGTAAAGATGACGATGGAAACAAAGTTACATTGAGTGCTAGTCCGAATAGTTTTAGTCAATTAGAGAAAACTCAAACTGTAACTGTAACATTTACTGGACCTAGTGTAACTAAAAAGAAATACAAACTAACGTTGAGCGGTGCGGCAGATGGCTTGTCAAATGCTGGTGGAACAACTTGTAGCAACAGCTCAGACCACCTAATAGTTTATGGAGCCGGAGCATATGACGAGGGTACATCAGCAGAGATGACTACAGAGTGGAATCCTAACTGTGTACTGCAAGATACTAATGCAAAGAAAACTTTTGATGGTTGGTATAATAACAGTGGAACTCGAGTCAGTACAAATAGAAAATATACAGTCACAATGGATTCAGACAAATCATTTAAAGCTAAATGGGTTGTAGGAGTTCCAGCTCCAACTTGTAAGCCTATAACAGTACGTGTTGGGGTTGGTGTAGTTCCAGATGGTAATGGTAGTTACATGTTAAATGAAAATGCCAATATTAACGTAACAGGGGGTGAAGTTCCAAATGTTGACATTACAGTTTATGCAAAGGCAGATATGTATATAAATGGAGGAAGTACACCTGTAGAAAGTGCTTCATATACATGCACTATTAAGGCCGGAAAAGATTATGGAAGTTGTTCAATAGATGATCCTTCTTCAGGCTATGCTTCAGGAGCTAACTTAACTGTAAGCGGTTCAATAACAGGTTCAAATCCTAGAGATTGTGCAACTGGGTCAGTAGGACCTTATTAATTTTAAGATTTACTTTTTGCTCAATATAGGCGCTCGAGTGAGCGCCTTTTCCTTTATAAATTCTTCCCTGTTTCTTATATTTTCTAACCTTTTTTGACTTTTTTCAAATTATCATTATTTAATATTAAAAAGCCATCTAAATAGAGGATTTTTTTTCGTGAAAGTACGTCAAACTGTAAATATAGCCGTATAATCATGAAAAAGCAAACAGAGGTAGTAGTTATGAAAATTAATGGCGGAGTTCGTTATTATGAAAGAGGTATAGACTTATCAATCCGTGCAATGCAGGTGCAAACGGAGCTGATGTCGATTTCAAATGAAAATGTCAATGGATTTGACAAAGTCGGGTATCAACGTCAAGAACCTGTTGTATCTTCATTTTCAGAATTTGTTGGAGTCCATGCTATTTCAAAAACTACAGATACAAAAGTTGGCAGAATTACTATGTCTTCAAACCCTCTTGATTTTGCAATAGCTAAAGAAGGTTATTTTCAAACTGAAGGTGATGATGGTGTAAGACTTACCAGAGATGGCAGATTTAAAATTGATAAAGAAGGAAACCTTTTGACACTTGATGATAGAAGAGTGCTTTCAAATGCAGGTATGCCCATAAAATTGCCTTTGGTACCTGAAAAATTGGAAGATATAAAAGTTGATGATCATGGGCTTGTCACAGTTTTAAATAAAAATACTTATAAAATGGAAGTTGCAGCCAATATCGGCGTGGTCGATGCAAACGGTGTGGTTATTATGGATCCTGAAATTAAACAAGGTTACAATGAATTTTCAAACGTATCTTTGCAGAATGAGTTTATTGCAATGATGCCTGTAATTAGAAATTTTGAAGCAAACAGGCAATTGTTTATGATTCAGAACCAGAATTTGCAAAAAGTAATTTCACAATTGGGTACTACATCATAATTAGGTAGAAAAGGATAAAATTATGCACAATTTACAAGGAATAATAAGAAGAAGCGTAAATAACGTAACAAATCAGTGGGAACGACTCGGATATGTTGCGAATGATTTGGCAAACTTCAATACTCACGGGTATAAATCAGTAAGATTTGAGCAAATGCTTGATGAGGACGGGTATTTGACAGGTGCAATAAGAACTGATCATAGAGAAGGTTCTATCCAAATTACAAGTAACCCTTATGATGTTGCGATAAAAGGACCGGGATTTATTCCTGTTGTATCTCCGAGAGGTGAAGTTCAATATACTCGTGACGGCTCATTTAAACAAGGTAAAGACGGATATTTAGTGACTAATGATGATTGGATTGTTGGTGAAGGAATTAAACTCCCGACAAATTGCTATAAATTCTATATAAAACCTAATGGAGATGTAATTGCTTATGATGCAGTGGATTCTCCTGGCAAAAAGTTGGGAAATATTCCGCTTGTACAATTTGATAATCCAGAAGGTCTTGAACAAGGTGGTTTGAATAAGCTTGTGCCGACAGAAGAATCAGGTGAAGCAAGACTAGTAAAAGATCACGATTACTTTGCGCAGAATAACTTGGAAAATTCAAACATAAACATTTACGATAATGTAAGCACAATGCTTAGATTGAATGCTTCAATGCTTGCCAGTACAAGACTAATGAAAGTTGTAGATGATATGTATAACAAATCAATCAATATCAGAGAATAGTTAATCTTTGAAATCTAATTAAAGAAAGGAAAGAAAGGACAAAAATGTTTACACCTTTGGATCATATGGGAAAAGTAGGTTTGATGATGGACTTGATAACACAAAGACAAGTCGCATTAGGCTCAAACCTTGCAAATATGGATACCCCAGGATACGTAAGACGTGATGTCGATTTTGCGGAATACTTAGGTTCAATGAACAGTCCTTTAGAAACTAAATTGTCAGAACGACTTGGCGCATCAGCTGTAATTTCACAAAGAACTTATGAAGAAATCAGACCTGATAAAGAATTGATGGAATTACAACACAATGCGCTTTTATACACAATGGCGACAAGACGAATGTCAAATATAATTACGGAGATGAAAACCGTAATAAATGTAGGTAAGTAATAATTAATTCTGCCAACTGGCAGAAAAAGAACAGGAGCGTAAAATTATGAGTCTTATGGGTTCAATGGATATAGGTCAAAGAGCACTCCGCACACACGGATTGCGACTTGACGTGCATTCAAGAAACATGGCAAACATAGATACGCCAAATTATGTGAGACGTATTCCTGTTTTGAATGCAACTGAAGAAATTTCATTTCATGGTTTGTTGAATGAGATGAAAGAAGATGTCTTTGGTGTAGGAACTTTGCCTTTATTGCAGGGCGGTGTCGTTTTCAACGGCTGTATTGAAGATCCTACTATGGGGGAAAAAATTTATAAGCCCGGACACCCTGATGCGGATGAAAATGGGTATATAAGAGCTTCAAACGTGAACCCTATGGTTGAAATGGCGGACGCGATAATGGCTCAAAGGGCTTATGAAGCGAACTTGGCGCTTGTGAATATAACCAAATCAATGGCGCAGCGTGCGACAGAAATCGGAAGATAGTTTTGAAAAAGGCGGTTAGAATAACCGCCTTTAATGTTATTGCTTGTTGATATATTGATGATACCTGTCTTTAGAAATAAATTAACAATGTAATTTATAAATTAAATGCACCATCTTTTTACCTCGAACATTTTTTATAAAATCTCCGCAAATTTTAGCATTTAATCTTTCTGCAACTTTTCGAGAAGATAAATTTTCAGGGCGAATTTCAAAGATTACTTCATCTAAATTTAAAGTATTAAATGCATAATTTATTAGAGCTTTAGCTGCTTCGGTCGCGAATCCCTGATGCCAATATCTTTTTTTTAATATATATCCAATTTCATAATATTTTTGCTCATTTATAAAATCTGGCATTAGTGCCGCTTGCCCTAAAACTTCCCCCGAGATATTTTCAGTCATTAAAAAAAATCCAAGATTGTATTTTTTATAACGCTCTAAATTTTTATCAATCCAATTTTGAATATCTTCGTCACTAAAATCATATTCCCAAGCATACATAACATTTTTATCCTGTAATATTGCTTTTAATTCTTCAAAATCGTTTTGAGTTATATATCTTAGAGTAAATCTTTTTGTTTTTAAGAATATATTAGACATGAATAAATTATATCATAAGTCGTTAATTTATCTTAAGTTTTTCATGTTTCAGTTTTGTATCTCGCATAATATGATTATGTAAATATAAAATATTGAGAAAACTCTCTAATATGAAATCTTTTAGCTACAGTGCAAAGACATTATATAGCGAACTCATATCACTTATGAAACAATCTATTCACGAATACTGCAATATGAGAATTGCGTTACGCAGAAATCTTCTTTAACTTTTCTGTTATCTTAG
>CALVAU010000106.1 GCA_944325615.1 Candidatus Gastranaerophilales bacterium
ATGCAACAGGACCAATTAGCGGATCTGGTACTGCAAATAAAGGAGGCAGCTCTGGTAGTACAGCGACCGGCAGTGGCAGCAGCAGTGCAGGCAAATACACTCCAGCGCCATCACTTGCTCCGACAGGTGGCGGTAGCACTTCAGGCCAAAAATTAGCTAAAGGCGGTGGCGGCGGAACTGGCGGTCTTGGCAACCCAGGACCTGGAAATCCAAATGGCCGTCCGGGAATTGATACTATTAGAGAACCTGACTTCGGACCATACATGAGAGAACTTCAACGAAGAATCAAAATGAATTGGGATCCGCCGAAAGGTAATGAAAGTAAACGAGTTGTACTGTTATTTAAAATTGCAAAAGACGGAAGATTATTATCTTGCAGCGTATATAAATCATCAGGTTTAAAAAGCGCAGACGATGCAGCATTAAACGCAGTAAAATTAACAGCTCCTTTCAAACCATTACCGGCAGAATACAAAGGTCAAAGCATTGATATTCAATTTACATTTGACTACAACGTATTTGGAGCATCAGGTTATCAATAGAAGCAAAATTAATAAAAAGCAATCAACAAAAGAAAAATATTTAATACAAAAAGAGAGGATAAAAAATTATGGAACTACTATTACACTCAATTCAACTGGACTGGCCGGTATTATTACCAATCCTTGTATGTTCAATTCTGGTTGTGGCTGTTGTTATTAACAGATTTCAATTTTACAAAAAGAACAAACGGGATGTTGTTTTGTTCATACCAAAATTGCAAAGAGAATTAGCTAAAAATAATCTACAAGGTGCACAAAGTGTTGCAGAACATTGCGGCGGCGTAATTGGGGAAGTAACAGAAGAAGCTGTTAGAATTTTCTCTGAACAAAGGAACGGTTTTTCTAGATCTTTTGATATCGCAGCTGCACTCGCTACAAGAAAATTGGAAAGCCACTTAACTATTTTAGGTACAATCGGCGGTGTTGCACCATTCTTAGGTTTGTTCGGAACTGTCGTCCGTATTCTATATACATTCCAAGATCTTGCAACTCAAGGGAACCAATCTGCTGCAGTTGCAATGGGTATCGGTTCAGCATTGATTGCAACTGCTTTCGGTCTTGGTGTTGCGATTGTTGCCGTTGTATTCTACAACTCTTTCCAATCAATCGTTAAAAGATATGAAGACGATTTCCAATTAATCAAATTGTTATTCTTAAGCTTTGTTGATTCTGAAGACGAATCAAACAAAACAGCTTCAAATGTTTCATTATAAAATATTTTCAGAACTTACTTTAAATTAGCAAACAACATAGGAAAATTCAAAAATGGCAATAAGTACAAACAAAAAAGAAAAACTTTTTACAGAAATAAATATCACACCTCTTACTGATATTTTTCTAGTACTTTTGATTATCATGATGGTTGTAGCTCCGACATTTCAGTCAATGGATAACGCAATAACCGTTCCTGAAATTAATAGCGGAGTGGCAATCGAGCAAAAAAATGCTACAATATCAATTACAAAAGAAGGTTTGATGTATATAAACGGTAAACAAATCAGTGAAGATCAACTGACTGATGAACTTGTTGCCATAAAAAGCACAATTGAGAAACCCGAAGTTGTTGTAAAAGCTGATGAAAAAGTAAAAAGTTCTGAAATAATGAAAGTAATGAATGCGGCACAAGACGCAGAATACAAAAAACTTATCGTAGCAGGCGAGCCGTTATCTAAAAAAGAACAAAAAGACCTTAAAGAAAATAACCAAGGAGTCTAAAAATGAGCCGTAATCGCGGAGAATTTAACGAAATAAATATCACACCTCTTACAGATATTTTTCTGGTACTTTTGATTATTATGATGGTAATTGCACCATTACTCGACCAACAGGGACTAAATCTTACCGTACCTGAAAATGTAGCTCAAGAGCAAGTAAAACAGGATACAAAAATTCTGACCGTTAATGTAACATCTGATGATAAATATTTTATCGACGGACAAGAAATTCCTGTAAATGAACTTGAAAATTACATTAAACAACAGGCTTCAAATTTTCCTGACGGCTTAATGATAGAAACCGACGGTGAAGCGACTCATGGTGCTGTCGTAAAACTTATGGACAGTGCAAGAAATTCAGGAATTACAAGTATTTCAGTTTCACAAGTGTAAAATAGTAGTAGATAATATAAAAAATAAAAAAGCGGACTTTAAAATCCGCTTTTTATTTTTTTGTATTTTTTTGTGGCACTAACTTTGTAATCAAATAAGTTCCTCCGCCGACAATCACAGCACCCAAAAATCCATATAAACCTGCTGCTTTATTTTTTATATTTTTTGCAGAGTTATTTACAATATCAAAAAGCTCTTTGGTTATTTTTTTATTATCAAAAATAAACTTACCTTTTTCAAAATTATAAGATTTTTTGATAGCTTCAGCTGAGTAGCTTTCAAAGCTCTCATATTCAAATCCTAACGTCTCCGCGACTTCTGCAATTTTTTTGTTTTTAAGCTGCTCAATAGACAAATCTTTAAATTGCATTTCTCTATAGGGCACCAAAACTTCCTGCAACTCATAAATATTTCTTGAATCTCTGACATCACAACACAAATCAACAATTTTACCCACTGTTGCGTCTTGACCTAATAGGGCATATTCACCTGCTTTTTTAAATTCTTCTTCAATAATTTCCTGTTTTAAATTATCAAAAGTCATACTCGGAGAATTTTTCAATTTAAACTTTATATCTACTAACACCAAATCATCCATACTTTTAGCTTTTTTTACTCTATTGATATAATTTCCAAAAGAATTGATTTTTTCTACAGTTTTTTCATCCAAAGTTTCAACAACTTTATCCTTAACCGATTTTATAAAAGTATCAGATGGCCAACGATTTTGAAATAACTGTTCTGAAGAAGCCCCGCCATAAGCTGCAAGCACACCTCCACCCAAAGCGGCTCCTGATGAAAATATTAAATCTTGTTTGTTTGTATTTTTTACATTATTCACTGACATAAACTACACACTTATACTATAAAAATAAAAAAAAAGATAATCATTTAATTGCCATTATTACGAATAAATGAAACATCTCTTTACAAACTTTACCTTAATCGGTTATATATACCAATATCTTATTTTTGAGTTATAATAAATTTGTTAAATATGTGTAAAATTTAGAGGGAGAATTTAATGAACAAAAGCTCATCTGCAGGTTATATAATATTGGCAATTGTTGTAGTTATTTTTACGGCATCTGTGATTATTGGCGGACCTGTTACAGAAACAAAAGAACTTTCTTATTCAAACTTTTTGGAAAAGTTAAGCAACAATGAATTCAGCAAAATTGAAAAGGCTGATGATTTTCTTATTGCAATTCCAAAAGAACAACCCAAACAAACAGAACAGAAAAAAGAAACAACAGCTCTTACGCCAAATCCTTTTATGCCCATTGAAAAACAAGCACCAATCCAGCAATATAAAGTATTGACACCGGCTGACCCTGATTTGATGAAAAAACTTGCAGAGTCAGAGGCTGAAATTGCTGTAAAAAAACCAAGTGAATCTTCACAAATTATGAGCATAATCGGTTCATTACTTTTACCGCTTTTATTTATAATTCTTCTTGTCGTTACAGCTAAAAGTATTCAAGCAGGCGGATCTCAAGCTATGTCATTTGGCAAAAGCAAAGCAAAACTTATGCTTGACAGCAAAGTAAAAACGACTTTCAAAGATGTAGCTGGTATCGATGAAGAGAAAAAAGAACTTGAAGAAATTGTAGATTTCTTAAAAAACGGTGATAAATATTTAAAACTCGGTGCAAAAATTCCGAAAGGTGTTTTATTAATCGGAGCACCTGGTACAGGTAAAACTTTGATGGCAAAAGCTGTTGCTGGTGAAGCAGGCGTTCCATTCTTCTCAATAAGCGGATCTGATTTTGTCGAAATGTTTGTCGGTGTTGGTGCAAGCCGTGTAAGAGATCTTTTTGATCAAGCTAAAAAACATCAGCCTTGTATTATTTTCATTGATGAAATTGATGCCGTAGGTCGTCAAAGAGGTGCCGGAATGGGCGGCGGTCACGATGAAAGAGAACAAACTTTGAACCAGTTATTGGTTGAAATGGACGGGTTTGACGAAAATACAAATATTATCGTAATCGCAGCGACAAACAGACCTGATATTTTAGATAACGCACTTTTGCGCCCCGGACGTTTTGACAGACAAATAGTTATTAACAAACCTGATATTCTGGGTCGTGAACAAATTTTAGAAGTACATGCAAAAAATAAACCACTAGATAAAGATGTTGAATTGAAAACACTTGCAAAAAGAACTCCGGGATTTTCAGGAGCAGATTTGCAAAACTTATTGAATGAAGCAGCTCTTCTTGCAGCAAGATATGACCAAAAACTTATCACAATGGACAATTTAGAAGAAGCAATTGATAAAGTTATGGCAGGACCTGAAAAGAAAAGCCGTATAATTACAGACGAGGAAAAAGAAAATACCGCATACCACGAAGTAGGTCACGCACTTCTTGCAAAACTGCTTAAAAATTGTGATCCATTGCATAAAGTATCCATCATTCCGCGCGGTATGGCTCTAGGTATTACAATGGTACTGCCTGAAAAAGATCATTTAACAATGAAAAAATCTCAAATTTTAGATACAATCACAATGACTTTAGGCGGTCGTGTTGCTGAAGAAATCGTCTATGGAAAAGATTCAATTACAACAGGTGCAAGCAATGACTTGGAAAAAGTTTCAAGAATGGCTCGCAATATGGTAACAGCTTACGGTATGAGCGAAAAAATGGGAAATATGGCTTACGGTAAAAACGAACAAAATATTTTCCTAGGTCGTGATTTTGGAATGAAACGTGATTTTTCAGAAGAAATTGCTGCCGAAATTGACAAAGAAGTTAAAAAAATTGTCGATGAAAGATATGAGATAGCAAAAAAACTCCTCACAGAAAACAGAGATATGCTTGAATATATTTCAAAAAATCTTCTTGAAAGAGAAACGTTGGATGAAAAAGAATTTAATGAATTGATGGAAAAAGTAAAAAGTGACAGACAAACTTGTTGATGAAAATATATTGGAAAACCTTCTTGAAAAAACAAAAGAAGGTTTTCCTAAAAAATCTTTATACATTCTGGAACTTCCGATTTTCAATATTGAAAACGGATTTCCTTTTATGGACGAATATTTTAAAGATAAAAAATATTTAACAGATAAAAATAACAATACTAAATTTCTAAAACAGCTTGTTATAAAAGCACAAGAATTTGAGCCTGATATTTTGGGATTAAAATTTAATATAGAAAATGAAACTCAAATAAATTGTGCGATAGATATTTTAAAATCTCTTTTGCCTGAAATCGAAAAACCTCTTATGCTAAGGGGGACAAATGATGACAGCTTAGATAAAATTCTATTGCCAGAACTTATAAAAAATCTTGACCGAAAATCCATAATAGCCTCAGGAAATGAAAACACATATAAATCAATTATTCCATATACAAAAATAGGGCACTACATTGTTCTTTGCTCACCGATTGATATAAATCTTGCAAAAGAAATAAATATATTATCGACAGATCTTGGTCAACCTTTAGAAAGAATTATTACTGATACTGATATCGGAAGTTTAGGCTACGGCTTTGAATACGGATATAGTATTATTGAAAAAATAAAACAAGAAAGCAAAAAAGATAAATATCTTTCACCCCCGATAATTTCTTTTGCCTGCGAAGAAGCCCTTAAGACAAAAGAGACTAAATCCAAAGATTTTTCAAATTCTTGGGGCAACCTAAAAGATAGAGTGAGCTTTTTTGAAATTACGGCAGCAAGCGCAATGAAAGCTGCAGGAGCTGATTTGATTGTGATTAACAGCCCGAATACTCTAAATGCAATGAAAGGACTTGATTAGATGGAACTTTCAGGATTACAGATTTTTAAATATCTTCCGGCAGGCAAAAAATTAGAAAACGCCAACTGCAAAAAATGCGGATGTCCTACCTGCATGGCTTTTGCTTTAAAACTCGCAAAAGGAAATATCGAGCTTGATAAATGTCCGAATATTTCAGAAGAATTGAAATTATTATTTGAAAAATCACAAAAAAAAGCTCAACAAACCGTTGAAATCGCCAATTTGAAAATCGGCGGAGAAAATGTTTTATTCAGACACGAAAAAACTTTCTTAAATCCGACTGCACTTTGCGTAATCCTTGATTGCAACAGTCAGGATTTTAATCAAAAATTAAAAAAAGTTACCGATTTTGAAATTAATATTTTGAATAAAATTAAAAAAGTTGATTTGATAATCCTAAAAAATTCAGAAAAATATTTATCTGAAAATCAAAAAGATGAGCGCATTATTTCAATAGAAAATTTCAAAAAATTACCGATAAAAATTATAGAAGATAAAACTTTCAACGAGACAGCAAATGAACTTAAACTAATAAGAGAAAAAGCGATTAAAGAAAAAGATGAAAAATATTCAAATCCCACCTGCGTACATTTAGTACATGAGAATAAAGATACTCTATGTGCCAAATCAGCTTTTTATATT
>CALVAU010000107.1 GCA_944325615.1 Candidatus Gastranaerophilales bacterium
AATATCGGCTTGCAAATCTATTTATATAATTTTTATAAAAGTTTATCTAACAAGCTTTTATTTTGTTCAAAATATTTGCAAAAATTTCAGACTCCAGATTGTTATCTTTCAAAATTTTAAAACACTCATCAATTAACTTATCCAAATCGGATTTTGCTTTTTCCAAACCATAAAGAGCAACATAAGTAAGTTTTCCAGAAGCTTTATCCTTGCCGAGCGTTTTACCCATTTTTTCAAAAGTTGAAGTCTCATCTAATATATCATCTGCAATTTGAAAAGCTATTCCAAGTTTTTCAGCAAATTCAGTCAATGTGGCTATTTTATCATCAGTTGCTCCACCGATTATTGCCCCAGATCTTAAGGCAAGCTTAAATAAGTCTCCAGTTTTGTGTAGGTGAATAAAATTTAAAAGTTCTGCATCTTCATCAGTGTATTTTTCATCATCAGCATCATACAATTGATATGGGGTATGAAGTTTCTCAGCTTCAATATCCATAACCTGCCCAGCAATTACTCCATAAGCTCCTGCTGCTTGAAAATATTCCGACATAATTTTTACAAGCTTTTCTGAGCTTAAGTTTTTTGAATATTTCAATATAACTTGAGGAGCAAAAGTAAGTAGAGCATCTCCGGCAAGTACTGCAATAGCTTCTCCAAAAACTTTATGGTTTGTCAACTTGCCTCTGCGATAATCATCATTATCCATACAAGGGAGGTCATCATGAATTAAGGTCTGAGCATGCAGCATTTCAATTGCACAAGCTGTCGGCATTACATCTTCAATCTTAGCGCCAAATAATCTTGCACTTTCTATACACATAATAGGTCTTAATCTTTTCCCTGGAAGCATTACTGTATATTTCATTGATTTAAAAATCTTTTGAGGATATACAATCTCCATATATTCATCAAGTTTTTGATTTACTTGTTCTATAAGATCTTCAATCTTCATTATCTAATTCCTTAACTATTTTTTGCTTTAAAGTGTTTCTTGCACTTTGTCTTTTCTTTCCGCTAATTTTCGTAATTTGTCTGTTATGCAACTGTTTATGCAAATTTTCGACTTTACGTCCTTCATACTTTATGCGTTCTTTATATTCTTTTGCTTCTTCAACAAACGCTAGATAACTTTCATAACGACTGTCATCAATTTCTGAAATATGTGCTAGTACATTACACCCATCCTCGTGAATATGCAGACAATCAGCATACTTGCAACCATCTCTATATTTTGCAATTTCATCAAATAGCAAATCCACATCAGCAGGCAATATAAAATCAAATCTTACATTACTAAACCCTGGAGTATCAACTATCCTTGAGGTATCATTAATTTTTATAATCTCAGAATGCCTTGTCGTATGAGTACCTCTTAGAGTTTTTTCACTGACTTCTTTTGTCCTCAATTTTAAATCAGGATTTATTGCATTTATCAAACTGGATTTGCCAACACCAGAATTACCGCACAAAACACTTGTTTTATCTTTCAAAATCATCTCAAAAGCTTTTATTCCTTTATGCTCTGTAGCAGATGTATAAACTATTTTTTGCCCGAGATTTTCATAGATATCGTGAATTTTTTTCTTCAAATTTTTATCAAACTTCAAGTCATCTTTATTGAAACATAATACAGCAGGAATTTTATAATACTTTGCAAGAGCAAGATATCGGTTTAATTGCTGAAAGCTTAAATCAGGCTCTTTCAGAGCTGAAACAATAATTATTTGATCTATGTTTGCAACAGCAGGACGTGAAATGTAATTTTTGCGAGGAACAATATTTTCAATATACCCATCACTAAAATCCACAAAATCACCGACTAAAATTTTTTCTTTTCTTTTTTTTAAAACTTCCCTTACTTTGCATTCAAAAGTATCGACACCGTTGTCGATATAATAAAAGTCAGAATGAATTTTATAAATTTGACCTTCCGCCATAGAGTAATTCTATCATAAAAAAAGATGAATTACTTTTTATAATGCCAAGGATAATCCTCAGAAATTTTCCAGCCATCAAGCATAATTAAAAGAGAACACGCATCTCCTGCAGTAAAACCAAACTGAGTTAAATCTCCCGGCTCTGTTGTACAAGCACCTTTATGCGGAGATAAAAGATACTCTCGGTTTTTGTTTTCTGCAGCATTATGAGACCATTGAGTATTTTCACCACTTCGATCTGCGCCTAAAGTAAATCCGTAAGTCTTGGTAATAGACATTCTAAAAACATCTCTTCCTACTACGTTAGGTCCGTTTACGCCGTTTATATCAACATAAATCATTACACTTGAACCGTTATTATTTTTGGAAGTATTTATTGCAACTAAAGTCCCGTTAGAGAGCGAAAATTTTGAATATCCACCTGACCCTACTCCACTTCCCCACTCACCATCTAAAGAATAAAAGCTCCAAACTGAATCGTTCAATTTGAAGTTTTCAATATATGGAGCAAAATAAATTTTTATAAACTCTTCATTAGAGAGAGTATAATCCCAAGAATTTACTTCTCCGTTATACATCTCAGAATACTTTATAATTTCAGCTAATTTTGAATATACAGTTTTTAATTTTTCGACAGTTACTTTCTTTTGATAGTTACCGATTACAACAGGCAAAGTCATAGCTGCAACAATGCCGATAATTCCCAAAGTGATCAATACCTCCGCTATTGTAAAAGCTCTTTTCATAACCGTCTCCTGATCGTTGTAAATTTAATTCAATATAATCAATACAATATTGATTATATCAATATTAATTACACAATTTGAAATGCTTTGTCAATACTTTATACTTTTGTCATATGAACATATCAGATTGGAATAATGATGAAATATTGCGCCTTGTTATGGCTAAAGGGCATGTAACTCAAAAAATTCTCCTTGAAAAAATGGAGAAACAAAAAGGTTATACGATACCTCAAAGCACTTTTTCCTGCAAAATAAAAAGAAATGGTCTGAAACTTTCGGAATTTCAGGATATTTGCAGTATACTCGGATATGAACTTATTCTTAAACAAAAATAGTTTTTGTTTTTTGTTATTATATTCTTTTTTATGTTAAAAAGAGCATCAAATTTGTTACAAAAGTTTGAAGTTTTCTATGTTTGTGTTAATATCAATGTACAATTAGATGATTAGACTTTAAAAAGGGGACAAATATGATTTCAGTAAACGACTTAAAAACAGGTTTAACTTTAGAATTGGACAACGGACTTTGGTCAGTTGTAGAATTTTTGCACGTTAAACCAGGAAAAGGCGCAGCTTTTGTAAGAACAAAATTAAAAAATGTAGAAACTGGACAAGTTATTGAAAAAACTTTCCGCGCAGGTGAAAAAGTTGGAAAAGCAACTCTTGACAGACGCGAAATGCAATATTTATACAAAGAAGGTGCTGATTATGTTATGATGGATAATGAAACTTATGATCAATTGCACCTTACACAAGATCAAATCGGTGATGGTCTTAAATATTTAAAAGAAAATATGAACGTACAAGTATTAATGCACGATTCAAGAATCATCGGTGTTGATATTCCAGCTCACGTTGAATTAACAGTTGTTGATACTCCACCTGCAGAAAAAGGTAACACCGCTCAGGGTGGCTCTAAACCTGCAACATTAGAAACAGGTGCTGTTGTAAACGTTCCGTTCTTTGTTTCTAACGGAGATGTAATCAGAGTTGATACCAGATCTAATGAATACTTAGATAGAGTATAGGCTGAACAAATTATAATGAAAGGCTAAAAAATGAAATTTGATATTGAATACATTGAAAAACTTGCAAAAGTATTAGCTGACGGTTCTTTGACAGAAATATCATTAGAAGACGGCGAACAAGCTATTACTATTCGCAAAGAAATGATAACAGGCACACCGGTTGTAGCAGCTGCAGCTCCTGCTCCGCAAGCAGTACAAGCAGCACCTCAAGCGGCTTCTGCAACTGCAAAAGAAGAAGTTAAAAGAGGAAAACCTCTTACTTCTCCTATGGTAGGTACTTTCTACAAATCACCATCACCTGATGCTAAACCGTTTGTAGAAGTAGGCCAAACAGTTAAACAAGGTGAAGTTGTTTGTATAGTTGAAGCAATGAAACTTATGAACGAAATTGAATCTGAATTCTCAGGTACAATCACTGAAATTTGTGTAGAAAATGGTCAACCTGTAGAATTTGGTCAGGTATTGATGTATATAGAATAGTAAAAGAGACATTTACGGAGAAAAGGTTAACCTTTTCTCCGTTTGTTATATCTGCCGAAGATTCGGTATGAAAAAGGGATAAGTAATATGTTTAAAAAAGTATTAATAGCAAACCGTGGAGAGATTGCAGTAAGAATTATTAGAGCTTGCAGAGAGATAGGTATTCCAACAGTTGCAATATATTCACAAGCTGACGCAAACTCACTTCACGTTAGACTTGCAACTGAAGCTTATTGTATTGGACCGGCACAAAGTGCACAGAGTTATTTGAGTATTCCTGCAATAATTTCAGCGGCATTAGTATCTGGAGCTGACGCTATTCACCCCGGATACGGTTTTATGTCTGAAAGAGCTGATTTTGCTGAGATTTGCGAAAAACACGGTATCAAATTTATTGGACCTACAGCTGAAGCTATGAGAAAAATGGGAGATAAAGCAACAGCTCGTAAAACTATGATTGAACATGACGTACCTGTAACTCCTGGTACCGGAATACTAAAAACTCCGCAAGAAGTTAAAGAATTTGCTAAAAAAGCAGGATATCCGATTATCCTAAAAGCCACAGCAGGCGGCGGCGGAAAAGGTATGAGAATTTGCAGATCTGATGCAGAAGTTGATGTAAATATGAGCCTATGTCAGACTGAAGCACAAAACTTCTTCGGAAATCCTGATGTATATGCTGAGAAGTTTTTAGAAAACCCAAGACACATTGAAGTACAAATTTTAGGCGATCAATACGGCAACGTAGTTCACTTAGGCGAACGTGATTGCTCAATCCAAAGACGTCACCAAAAATTATTAGAAGAAGCACCATCACCTGCAATCAATGAAGCTACAAGAAAAGAAATGGGTGCAGCTGCAGTAAGAGCCGCTAAAGCTATCAATTATGAAGGTGCAGGAACTTGTGAATTCTTACTGGATCATGATGGAAAATGGTATTTCATGGAAATGAATACTCGTATCCAAGTAGAACATTGTGTTACAGAAATGATTTCTAACGTTGACTTGGTAAGAGAACAAATTATGGTAGCTGCAGGCGAACCGCTTGACTTTACTCAAGATGATATCATTTTAAGAGGTCATGCTATTGAATGCAGAATTAATGCTGAAAACCCTGCAAAAGACTTTATGCCAAACCCCGGTCAAATTACAGGTTATGTAACTCCTGGCGGATTTGGAGTAAGAGTTGATTCTCACGTATATCAAGATTACAAAATTCCACCATACTATGACAGTATGATAGGAAAATTGATTTGCTGGGGCAGAACAAGAAACGAAGCTAGACGCAGAATGTACAGAGCATTAAAAGAATATGTTATCAC
>CALVAU010000108.1 GCA_944325615.1 Candidatus Gastranaerophilales bacterium
GATGACGAGTTGAATGATGCCAAAAACATAATTCAAGAACTTTATAAAATCGGAGCTGATGCAATAATTGTACAGGATATGGGAATTTTACAACTTGCGATAGAGGGAAAACTCCCTCCAATTGAAATTCATGCAAGTACGCAGTGTGATAACAGAACATTAGAAAAAGTTAAGTTTTTTCAAAAAATGGGTTTGAAACGAGTTATTCTTGCAAGGGAATTGCCAGTTAAAAAAATTGAAGAAATCTGTAAAGCCGTAAGAGAATCTGATTTTAATACGGATATGGAAATTGAGACTTTTATTCATGGAGCTTTGTGCGTGTCATACAGCGGACAATGTTATTTGAGTGCTTCAATAGGCGGACGTTCTGCAAATAGAGGTGAATGTGCTCAGCCTTGTCGTAAAAAATACACTCTTATTGATGAAGATGGAAAAATTTATGCAAAAGATAAGCACCTATTGAGCTTAAAAGATTTTAATGCCTCAAAACATATTGAAAATTTGATAAAAGCAGGGGTAAAATCTTTTAAAATTGAAGGCCGTCTTAAAGATACAAATTACGTAAAAAATGTTGTAGCCTTCTATCGGGGCGAAATAGATAAATACGCCTTGAAAACTTCCTCAGGTAAAGTGTTTATGGATTTTGAGCCTGATTTACATAAAAGCTTCAATAGGGGATTTACAGATTATTTTCTTCCATGTGAAATCGGTAATAAAAAAGATAGACAAAAAAATATTTATAATTTTGATACCCCAAAGTCTTTGGGTGAAAAAATCGGAAAAGTCGAAAAAGTTGGAAAAGATTTCTTTGTATTAAAAAATGCAAGATTAAATCCTCAAGATGGTCTTTGCTATTTTGCAGAAGGTGAACTTTGCGGTTGCTTGGTGAATAGAGTTGATGGTGATAGAATTTTCCCTAATAATATTGGAAAATTAAAATCAGGGGCTATTATTTATAGAAATTTTGATAGCAAATTTGAAAAACACCTTGAAAATTCAAAAACACAACGTCAAATCGCTGTTGAATTTGAGTATGAAAATTATATTCTAAAAGTAGTTGATGAGGATGGAATTTCTGAAAATATTTCTATTCCACAAGGAGAAACTCCAAAAAATCCTGAAAAAATGAAGGATACTTTTATCAATCAGTTGAAAAAAACTGGTGATAGTGACTTTTACGTGAAAAGTGTAAATGTCTTATCTTCAATTCCATTTATGCCTATTTCTGTTATAAATCAGCTGCGACGAGATATTTTGACTAATTTGATGGAAAAAAGACTTAACTCATATAAGGGATTAAATCAAAATCAATTGATATACGTAGAGTTTCCTTATTCAACCTATGATTATCATGCAAATGTTTTGAATGATAAAGCGAAACTTTTTTATAAAAATAGTAATTGTGAAATAACTGAATATGCTCCAGAAAAGAGTTTAGAGTTTAATAATAAAGAACTAATGCGGACAAAACATTGTCTAAAATATGCTTTTAATATTTGTGGATTGCCCAAAAAGCTTTATTTGATTGATGAAAAAGGGAAAAAATATAACTTAAAGTTTGATTGCAAAAATTGTGAAATGATAATTACGAATTAATATGATTCATTTGACCATTTTTTAGGGTCAAATTTTAAATCGACTACTTTTATTTTAAGTGAGTCGAGGTAGGGTTTAAATTTTACCAAGATTTGTGTTTTTTTTAGCATCAATTCTTGGGCAACAATACCGTTTTCGCAGGCAATTACCATAACACCCCCGCCAAGCATTGAATAGGGGCGTGATTTTTGGGCAAACTTTGCACCTGCAACTTTTCCCCAAAATTTGTATAAATTATTTCTCGTAATTGCTTTGCGGATTTCTTTTTCTTCAAGCATTTTTTCTATTATGCTGTCTGTTCCTACAAAATCAGTGTAAAGAATTTTTTTCATTTAATTGCCCTGTTTTTGTTTCCCCTGTTTTTTATGGTATTATGTAAAAATGGAATGCATTCAATTAAATGATATCATAAAGTCTTCAAAAAACATACTTATCATATCGCATATTAACCCCGATGGCGATACATTAGGGTCCATCTGTGCAATGTCTCAGGTAATTAGAGAAAATTTTCATAAAGAAGCTGAATTGCTTTGTGTATCAAAGGTTCCTAAAACTTATGAATTCCTACCTAATGTTTCTAAGATTAAAACTCTTGAGGATATTGATAAATCAAGAGAATTCGATTTAGTGATTAATGTTGATGATGCTTCTATTGACAGAATCGGTGAAGCAAAAGTTCTTTTTGATAAAGCTAAATTTACTGTAAATCTTGACCATCACAAGACCAATAACGGTTATGCGGATTTGAATATAATTGACGCTGATGCAAGTTCTACAGGTGAGCTTTTGGTTGAAATTTTTACAAAATTGAATTGGAAAATTTCACAAGAGACTGCGACTTGTCTATATACGGCAATTCTTACTGATACAGGCTCTTTCTGCTTTGACAATACAACTTCTGAGTCTTTGAAAGCTGCTGCAAGTATGGTTAAAATCGGAGTTAGACCTTCTGATATATATAAAAAAGTTTATGAATCATCTTCAAAAAATCATGTTTTATTCCAAGCTTATTGCGTTAGCAAAGCTGAGTTTTGTGAAAATGATAAAGTCGTATATACGACAGTTTATAAAAAAGATATTGAAAAGTTTAACGCACCTGAGGATTGCACTGAAGGTTTGACTGAAAAATTAAGAGCAATTGTAACGACTGAAATTGCTTTTGTAGTAAGACAAATTAATGCAACGACTAGCAAGGTGTCAATGAGAAGTAAATCAGCTGATGTTGCAGAAATATGTGCGGTATTTGGCGGCGGAGGTCATAGACTTGCTGCAGGGTGTGTTATCAAGGGAACGGTCGAAGAGTCTATTAAAAAAGTTCTGGAAGTAATTAGGAAAAGAGAGATTTGAAAATGTCTTTAAAACCTTTTATTAGAGGGGTAAAACGTTTAATAATTTCTGTTATAAAAAATGACTTTTTCGGTATGGCAGCCGAAATGGGATTTATGCTTGTAATCGGAATTTTCCCGTTTATGCTTTTTCTAATGGCAGTATTCGGCTGGATGGGTAACAAATCATATATGGATCCGGTGTTGATATTTTTATCAACAATTATGCCCGAGCAGTCAATGGATTTGATACTTACTGTGTTGTCTGAGGTTATGATATTTTCACAGGGTAAATTGATGGCTGCAATCGGGATTATTGTTACTCTTTTTCTTTCTACAAATGCCGTTGCGGTTGTCTTGAAAGGGTTAAACAGAGCTTACAAAGTTGAAGAGACAAGAAATTTCTTTTATACGAGATTGTTATCATTAATTATGGTGTTTGTTAACACTATGATTATGTTCTTGACCATAAATTTAATCATTTTCGGTAAAGTTATTATAAATTATCTTGTAAATCATTTGCATATTACAAACGGAATTGGAATTATGCTTTTGACAATTCGTTGGCCGATTGCATTTCTTGCTTTGTATGTAATGGCATTTTTGATTTATTATATTCTGCCAGATTTGAGAGGGAATGAAAAGTTTAAAAGAGCTAGTGCATTGCCCGGAACTTTCTTTTTCTGCTCATTTTGGCTGTTAGGTTCTTGGGGATTTTCGATTTATGTAAATAATTTGCGTACTTATAACATGGTATATGGTACAATCGGAGCGTTTGCAGTATTGATGGTTTGGTTATATTACACCTCAATTTTGATTCTAATTGGCGGGGAAATAAATTCTCAAGTCTATAACAGACTTTCTGCAAAAGCCGATGAAATTAAAGCTGATTTTGCAAGACTTAAAAAACCAGGAACGTAATTTTTAATTTAAAAACGCCCTCTTGATTTTTATCAAGAGGGCGTTTTGTGTTAATCAATATTATTTTAGAATTTGTTTGTAATCAATGCGTAAATATCATTAAATATTACAAATACCATAAGCAGGATTAAGAACATGAAGCCTGCCGTACCGATTTTTTCGATTACTTCCTCTTCTAGTGGTCTGCCTCTTAGTTTTTCTATCAATAAGAATAGAACATGTCCGCCATCGAGTGCAGGTATAGGCAAGAAGTTTACGATTGCTAAATCAAGAGAAATCAAAGCTGTGAGGAGTAATCCGGGGAAAATTCCTTCATTTTGAATAGTATCTCCACCGAGTTTTGTAATCAAAATAACACCGTGCAAGTCATTTAGTGGAACTTTGCCTGTGAAAATCTGTTTTAGCCCGTATAGAAGCATATAGGTATTGTTATATAAGTATTGGCTGCTGCCTTTTACGATTGATTTGAAGTCTTTTGTCTGAATCATTATTTCCTGTGGATTGTATTCAATGCCCATAAGCCCTTCTGAATTTGAATATATAGGTTTTAGTTTTACAACTTTGCCGTCTCTTTCAACTGTTATGTTTATTGGATGTGCATTATCCGAAATTGCATATGCAACATCATTTAAAGTTATTTTTCCGTCAGATAGAAAAGATTTTTTGCCTTCAATTTTATCTCTTAAACTTTTTTGGGTATCGTTTAATTCAATTTGTTCATCTTTTATTTTTTCAATACCCATTAACTGGTCTCTGTTTAATAAAATCTCACTTTCTGTGCCTACATCAGGAAGTTTTATCATTGTATCTTTTTGAATAATCTCATCCTGTTTTAGTGTCGGATTAATCTTAAGTAATTTTTCTAAATTATCTTTTATATAATTTTCATCAGCTTTGCCATCGAATTTTTTGCTGGTTTGAGCAAAAGCTATAAGTCCGTAAGGGGAATTGATTGTTGAGTTGTTTATTTCAAGAATTTTATCGCCTTCTTGAAGTCCTGATTGCCATATAGAAGCTGATTTTTCTGCTGCAATTTTTTTGACAGTTATGTTGTATTTATTGCTTGGCAATTGTCCCCATAGTGCAGCTGTTAAAAATACAAGCACAAATGCACAGACAATATTTGCAAAAACTCCGGCTGATACAACAACTAATCTTTGATAAATCGGTCTGTTCATAAATCTGTCAGGAGAATCAGCAGGAAGTTTTTCATCTTTTTCATCATCAGGAAATGCTACATATCCTCCTAAAAGAAATGCATGGACAAGAACTTGCACATCTCCTACTTTACCTTCCCAAAGCGTAGGCCCAATCGGTAAGCCGAATCCAAATTTTGACACTTTCATCTTAAACATCTTTGCAGCAAGAAAATGACCTGCTTCGTGAACTAAAATAAGTACACTCAAAAGAAGTATCATTATTATTATTGACATATTTCCCCTTTACAAATTAAAAATCTCTCTAATAAGTAAGATAATTCTATCATAAAAATAATTATATTGTGCCTGTCCTGTTGGAGAAATCTAATATAGGAAAACTAACAGGGAGAGTTTTTATACTCTCCCTGTTTATTAAAACAAT
>CALVAU010000109.1 GCA_944325615.1 Candidatus Gastranaerophilales bacterium
AATTAAAGCTTCATCTGCGTTATTTGTGCTTTTGAGTGATTTTACAAACATAAGATCGAATGCAATAATTTTAGGGTTTTGTGTTTCGAGGTATTCTATAAGTTTTACATAAACATCTCTTGGCAGAGGCCATTCCCCGTAATGATCAAGAATATATTCATAAGTTGCTTCGTCAATTGCTACAATCGCAATATCTTTATCAGCTTTTTTTGATCCTGCGTTCACCATAATGTTTTGACGTAAGTCAAAGGTACGGTTTTCTATAATATCTATGAACGCATTAAAATTTGTACTCTTTAAGCTGAAAAATACAGCAATACAAAAAAGTACAAACCAAATTGAATATAAAATTTTCTTTAACATGCTCTGCTTCCCTAATTAAACTGAAAAATTAATGTTATTTAACATTTTCAGTATAATTGATGTGAGAAGATTTGGCAACAAAATTTTTTACTAAAAATTGCTTTTCCAAAATAAAATTATTAAGCTTTAATATTTCGGTAGAATATGATAATTCATCAGGGTTTTGCAAATATCTTAATAAACATTGTTCATGCAGATTCATAAATTTAATTTACCTATAAAATGTGTACCAACCAAATGTGTATTTTTATTATTTCAAATATCCTTCAAAATAACATCAACCTTTTATATTGTAGTTGTATTTTTTTCTCATATATTTGCATGAATTTATAAATATTCTTAGATTTGGGTAAATATTTATTAAAAAGTGCTTGCTTATTTTTATTTTGCATTATAATATTGTATGTAGTCGAAATTAAATTATCAAGTTTGGAATCTTGAAAAATAGAAAGAGGTTAGAAAATGAAACAAGGAATTCATCCGGATTATAAGAAAACAACAATCAAATGCGTTTGCGGTAACGAAATTGAAACAGGTTCAGTAGTTGATAATATCACAGTTGAAATTTGCAACCACTGTCACCCATTCTATACAGGTCAACAAAAAATTCTTGACTCTGAAGGTCGTGTTGAAAGATTCAACAAACGTTACGGTAAAAAATCATAAGTTTGATTATGTAACAAAATTTTTCAAAAATACCACACTCATTACGAGTGTGGTATTATTTTGTTTAGGGAATTATTAGGGAGGTAATTATGCAAGAGACAAACCAGCCGGTTGTAAGTTTGATATCTAAACCTGAAAATATGTTAAAAACTGTCTATACAGCTTGTCGTACATGTTACAGTGCGGATTATCCGATAAATATTTATAACAGTACTGACGATCAGGAAAAAATGATGAAATTGATTGAAAGAGTTATTTCATCAGGTCACTATTCAACTATTGAACATATTCAAATAAGTTTTGCAATATCAAATGTATCAAGAGCCTGCACTCATCAGCTTGTAAGACACAGACATATGTCTTTTTCTCAAAAATCTCAAAGATATGTAAAAGAAAAAGGTCAGTTTGATTATATAATTCCTCCGACAATAGAAAAAAATCCAGAATTAAAAGAAAAATTTGTAAGTTTTATGGGAAAAATATCCGAGCAGTATCAAGAATTTGTCGAAGCAGGCATCCCTGCTGAAGATGCAAGATTTGTTTTGCCTAATGCTGCTGCAAGTTCTATGGTTGCAAGTCTTAACTTAAGAGAGATGATTCATCTGGCAAATTTAAGACTTTGCACAAGAGCTCAATATGAGATTCGTACACTTGTTAAAAAAATGTGCGATGAGCTTATAAAAGAGGAACCATGGCTTAAACCTTATTTGGTACCGAAATGTGAAAGATTAGGTTTTTGTGATGAAGATAAATCCTGTGGCAGAAAACCTACTAAAGAAATGCTCGGGTTAAAATAAAGATAATCAGAAAGTTCTAAAATGGAATTAGTTTTAAATCCGATAATAATAGCTGTAGTTTTATTGTGTATTTTATGCTTAAAAAGAGTAAATGTTTTATTAGCGCTTTTACTCTCAGCAATTATTGCCGGTAAAGTTGCAGGGATGCATGCCGGACAAATTATGAACGTCTTTATCTCCGGTATGGGACAAAACAGCGAAACTGCTCTAAGTTATATTTTGTTAGGTACTTTTGCAGCCGCAATGGCACATACTGGTCTTGCTGATGTGCTTGCAAAAAGAATTGTTTTGATGATTAAAAATAACAAATTCCTTTTGCTGTTGATTCTTACACTGCTTGCATGTGCTTCTCAAAACTTAATTCCAGTGCATATTGCTTTTATTCCGGTAATTATTCCTCCATTAATAAGTTTAATGAATAAGCTGAAACTAGATAGACGTGCCGTTGCTTGTGCTCTAGCTTTCGGGCTTGTAACTCCTTATATTGTATTTCCTGCAGGATTTGGTCTTATTTTCCAAAGACTTTTGGCTGATAATATGACTTTGAATGGGATGAAAATTGATGTAAATGACGTATGGCATTCTGTATGGATTTTAGGAATAGGTCTTTTATGTGGGCTGTTATTTGCTGTATTTATTTCTTATAGAAAGCCAAGAGAATATGAAAATATTCCTTTTAGAGAAGAAAGGCGCAGATCTTTAAGATTTACAGGCAGTCATTATATAACTTTATTTGCTGCAGTTGCTACTTTAGCGGTGCAGTTATGGACTAAATCTTTACCTTTAGGCGCATTAATAGGGCTTACGATAATTTTTGGTACAAAAGCGATTGATCCTGAAAAAATGGATGTTTTGATAAATGAAGGTATCGGACTTATGGGGTATGTTGCTTTTGTTATGCTTGTGGCAGCAGGATTTGCAGGCGTATTGAAAGAAACCGGCGGTATTGAAAGTTTAGTTAACGGGCTTATTCCATTTATGATGGGCTCAAAACTAATAGCAGCTTTTTTAATGCTTGTAATAGGTCTTTTTATAACAATTGGAATAGGTACATCATTTGGAACAATTCCGATATTAGCAGTATTGTTTGTACCAGTATTTATAAAATTAGGGTTTAATCCGCTTGAGGCGATTGCTGTATTTGCAGCTTCTGCAGCTTTAGGTGATGCAGGATCCCCTGCGTCAAGTACTACATTAGGACCAACTGCCGGATTAAATGTTGATGGTCAGCAGAATCATATAAAAGACACCTGTATTCCGACATTTTTGCATTACAATATTCCGTTGATATTGTTTGCTTTACTTGCCGTTGCTATATTTTAGATTTTGATAAATTCTTATTATGATTGTTTTTTTGAGCTTGCATAATCAAGTTGATAAAATTTTTATTTAGATTAGCTCCAAGTTCAAGCTCTTGTCTGATTGTGTTAATTCTAGTTCTAATTTTTTTATTTTTATCCATTGTCATTTCTCGGGTAAAGAATATTTACTAAAATGGCCCCGGCGCGATTCGAACGCGCGATCTTTGGTTTAGGAAACCACTGCTCTATCCTGCTGAGCTACGAGGCCTCGTTTCATGTTGCATATAAATTTTAGCATATACAATTTTGTAAATCCAGCATATTTTCTAATTCATTTTTAAAATTATGTTTTGTGTAAAATTTATAAATATATATAGCAAAAAATAAATTTAGTGGTTTTATATTCTAAAGGATATGTATAAAAATGATTTTGGCTAATTATTCGAAAACTATTGATAATAAATTTATTGGAAATTCTTTAAGCAATACTAGTTTTGAGGGGAAATTTGTAAAAGTAAAAAATAAGATGCCTTTCAAAATCAGATACAAGTCCCCTTTTGAAGAAGCAAAGTTAGGACTGATTTCTCCGACTGATTTGGTGAAACGGGAAGTGTTGGATTATTCTAAATATAAACTACCTTGCCCTTGTTGTGGAAATTTCATGATTCATCCCAAATTAATGGAAAGAATTAAGTCTGAAATTACAGAGGTACCGGCTGATACGATTAATCTTTTAAATTACTTTAAACCGTATATGCACAATGTTGAAAGACAAGTTTTTGATATAATCGTAAATTCTAATAAGAAACATCCGTTATTGGATTTTCATGAAATATTACAGAAAAAATTTCCTGCAGCTGAAAAATCTTTGGTGATAAAACAATCATCAATTTTATCAGAAATTTCTTTATTAGCAAGAGATAATCTTTCTGAAAAATCTTTTTGTGATTTGATGAAAATTATTGATCAAACTTATAAAAAAATATTGACTAAGAATACTATTGATAAACCTTCTTTTGGCAGAAAAAAGTTTATAGATGAGTTAGAAAAATTTTTTAAATGTAGTCAAAATTTTTCTGATACTGAGAACTTTCCAAAAGTTAAATCTGCAATTTTGAATTGTGCATACCGTATGCCAACGTCGTATAATTCAGTAGATGCATTTATTGTCAAGTTTTCTAAACCTCAGTATGATCATAAGCACTTAGCAATAAGACTTTTGAGTAGTTCTGAGGCTACAGTTGAGCATATATTACCTGAATACTGCGGTGGAAAAACTAAATTTTCAAATATGATTGTTGAATGTGCTGCCGATAATCATAAAAGGCATCATGATGATTTATTAAAACAAATTGATGAAAATCCTCAAATGCTTACATTTATGAAAAAACATTTTGATAAACTAATCAATTTAAGTAAACAAAGGAAAGTTGACAGAAGTTATATTTCAGAGATAGCAATGACATATTATCAACTCTCAAAAGGTTTAATTGATATAGATGTAAGCGGACTTTGGAAAAATGCAAAAAATAGTAAAACAAAAAGTACAAATTACTTTCCTAAAGAAATAAAAGATGTATTTACAAAAGCTGAAAAACGAGAAGAAATTAAATTAAATAAATATAAAAAGTTATAAAAAACGTGCCTGATGCGATTTGAACGCACGACCTTTTCCTTCGGAGGGAAACGCTCTATCCAGCTGAGCTACAAGCACAAGTTATATTTCTATAATAATAAAAGAGCCGCTTTTTATCAAGCGGCTCTTTTATAGCTATTGTTTTTATTTAAAAAATTCTTGAGCATTTATTGCTTGGCGTTCTTTTTCATCTTCTACTTTGAAGAATGGCATTTGTTTAAAATTAAATATTGTAGCAATTATAGAACTTGGGAATAATTCTGTTGCATTGTTCAAATCAAGAACTGCTGCGTTGTAAAATCTTCTTGCTGCTGCAATATGTTCTTCTACTTCATTATAAGTTTGCATTGATTGAAGCATTGTCTGGTCTGATTTCAATTGAGGATAATTTTCCATATTAACCATTAATTGTCCCATTTGTCGTTGGATTTCACCGTCAAGTTTTAATTTTCCTTCAATGCTGCCAAGACTTGAATCTAATTTTAAAGCTTGCGCTCTTAGTGCTGTAATATTTTCTAACAAGCTTCTTTCATGTTCCATGAATTTATTGGCAATTGTTAAAATATTTGGAATTAAGTCATATCGTTTTTTTAATTGCACATCAATACTTGCAAAAGCTTCTTTTACTTTGTTTCTTTTTGAAACAAGTGAGTTGTACATCATAATGATGATTAATAAAATGATACCTATAACTATAAGGCTTATTGTCCCAGTTGACATTCCGCTACCTCCTAAATTTTCAGCAAATTGTTTGCCGTTTACAATGTTATCCATTGCTTTCTACCTCTCTTCTTTTTAATGAGTAATATAATATCATATTTTTATTTAGTTGTCTATTTTCCGGCAATAATAACCGTAAAATCTGAACCGTTGCAGAAATTATTTACAGGTTCATATACAAATTGATAACCGATTATCGAAGGTGTTTTCTTCTTTAACCAGTTGAAGTATTCGTTTGTAATTTTATTTGAATGAGCAACAAACTGAGTATGAGTTTTTGTTACATGTCCTGTACATACAACATTTATACCTAAAGTTGTTAATTGTTCTTTTATAAGATTTGCTTCTTCTTCATTTCCTGTTGAATACATAATGCCTGCATTCACTTGAGACATATCTTCAGGATTAACTTTTTCTCTGTATATAAGTCTGTTTACAACTTCTTGAGTTTTTTCAGGGTCTAAGATCCAGTAGCTTATATAGCCTTTTTTATTTGGAGCACCAGGAAGCATTGCAATTTCAATCTTGTCCATATCAAGGTGTTTTGCAAGTCCTGCGTATTGTGATAACTCATAAAAAGACATATTTGTCTTAATATATTTATTTGCGACATTTATAATTTCAGGTAGTTTAGTGATTGTCTCAGGTTTTTTAAGAGCTTCCATCATACCTCTTATAAACCATTGTTGACGTTGAGTTCTGCCTATATCACCCATAGGATCATGTCTGAATCTTAAGTATCCAACGACCTCTTTTCCACTTAGGTGATTTGTACCTTTAGTAAGATTTATGAATAATTTACCTGAATAATCATTGTAGTGCATATTTTTTTCGACATAAATATCTACTCCGCCGAGAGTATCTATAATTTCTTCTACAGCTTTGTCGTGTACCATGATGTATCTGTCAATTTTTACACCTAAGGTATCTTCAATTGTTTTTATAGTCATTCCTATACCGCCTATTGCGTGAGCGGCATTAATTTTTTGAACTCCATGATCATCAGGAAGATATACCTTACTATCTCTTGGAATTGATAATGCGTTTAGAGATTTTGTTCTTGGATCAATATTCATTAAAATAATTGTATCGGTACGAGTGCCTTCCCAAGGGTCGGTTCCTTCCCCGTTTGAATCTACGCCTAAAAGTAATATATTTCTTCTTTTTGCGCCAAAAGGAAATGAAAAATCTGCTTTGTGCTTTGTGTCATTATCTTTTGATAAATTTACGAAAAGCTGAGTAATAACATTGTCTTTTCCCAAGTGCTCTTCGAGAAATTCTTGATTATCAGCCAAAATAAAAAAGCTTAAAGCCCCACCTATTATAAGTATTGTAAGCACCATTACAGTTCTTAAAAATTTTGAGCTTTCTTGTTTTCTTAGTTTTGCTTGTCTGATATAACTATCGCTATGAGGTGTTTGACTTCTTCTTGGTCCTTTTGGTGTGTCTGTTTTCATGATATATCCTTGTGTTCTTCTATAATATTAATATCATATTATATATTTATTATTTGCATATACAATAATTTAATGATTTTATCAGATGACTTTGAGTAAAAATGTTGATACCAAAGAAAAATATACAACAAGTCCGACGACATCTATTGTTGTTGCAATAACAGGACCTGATGCAACAGCAGGATCAACATTAATTGATTTAAGTGCAAATGGAGTGAATGTGCCGATAATTGTTGCCATCGTCATATTTATTGTCATTGCGATTCCAACTACAATCCCAAGCTCAATGTTATGCTGCCAGCCCCAAGTTACCATTGTAACTAGCATTCCAAATATGGTACCGATAATCAGACCTACAAACATTTCTCTAATAATATGGTGAAAAGCTGAACTTAACGTAACTTGCCCTGTAGAAAGTCCGCGCACCATCAATGTGATACTTTGGGTTCCGATATTTCCGCCAAGACCCGCAAGTAATGGCATAAAAATTGCAATTATAGGCAGTGCTGCAATTGTATGGTCAAAGTGATGAGCAACATTAACGGCTATAAATTCACCTAATAATGTGATAAAAAGCCAAGGAGTTCTTGCTCTTATGGCGTTTAAGATATTACCTGATAAAATTTCATCTTCATCAACAACTTCAGTTGAAATACCTGAAGATTGGTAGATTTCTTCTGTCGTTTCTTCTTCAAACAAGTCGTGAACGTCATCCCAAGTAATCATCCCTTTGAGTCTGTTGTACAAGTCAACTACCGGTAATGCGTTATATTGGTATTTCATGAATTCATCTGTAATATAATCACTGTAATCATCTACGTGTAATTTTACAATATCTGAAATCATGATATCTTCGACTTTTTTATTTACAGGTGATGTCAAAAGTTTTCTCAAAGAAACAACGCCTAAGAGGTGATTTTGCTTATCAACTACATAAATATAATAAAGCTCAAGATTGTCTCTTTCAGCTTTAATTCTTATGTAATTTAATACATCCTGTACACTCATGTCAGAATTTACCGTAAGTACAACTGGGTTCATAATACCGCCTGCGGTATCTTCGTTGTA
>CALVAU010000110.1 GCA_944325615.1 Candidatus Gastranaerophilales bacterium
TGTTGTTTCAACGTCAACTACTACTTCAACTAAATTTTCTGTCATTAATTTTTTTATATCTCCACTTTGAGAAAATATTATCACAAAAATTTATTTTTTAAAATAAGAACCAATTTTTTTAGCGTGCTTATTTGCCCTGTCTAGGGTTTTTTCAAATTCTTTTTCACTTTTTATTATATTGTCTAATTTTTTGTTTAATTCAGGCTGTCTTGTATTAGTGTCATCAATTTCAGTATCAATTTTTTTAAGATTTGACGAGGCAGTTTTTACTGCGCCAAAAATTTTAGAAACATTATCTTGATTAATTGCATCAACAAAATCTTTCAATGAGGCAAAAATTTTACCAATACCTGCGTACTCATCCATAACATCGCCAATTCTTAATGTTGGTTTTGAAATTATACCAATGTCTGACAAGTTTTCTTTAGGTGGCATAATTTCAATTGACTTTGAGCCTGCTATACCGCTAAATTCAACTGATGCTATTGAGCCTGAGGGAATTTTCACTCCTTTTTTAGTTATTATAATTTCCACCTCGATTGAATCTTTGTGATAAATGAGTTTTCTTACATGTCCACTGACAAGCCCCATAAACCTTACAGGAGAACCTTTTATAAGTCCGTCAGTATCGTTAAAAACAATTGTATAAAGGTTGGGTTTTATAAATTTGTGGTAAAAAATTGCATAAGTTACGCTGCAAAATACGCTTATAACTAATATCCAAACAACAATTTCAATAAAAACAGCGTTGTTTAGTTTTCTTTTTAATTCCAGCCATTTTTGCTTTTTGTTCAATACTCCATACCTTCCCTTGCACTCACCCCTATGTCCCAGTAGTGCTTAACAGGAACAATTTCAGATACAAGATGTGCAATGTCAATTATTTCTTGTTTGGCATTTCTGCCAGTTAAAACTATTTCCATATCCTGAGGTTTATTTTTAAGAGCTTCAAGAACTTCATTCAAATCAATTAACCCTAAATCTATTGCAATATTTATTTCGTCTAATATAACAAGCTGATATTTATTATTTTTAATAGCATCAAGTGCTATTTCCCAGCCTTTTTTAATTTCTTGTCTGTCAATTTCATTAACATTGTCTTTATAAACAATTCTGTCTGCGCCAGCATTAACTATTTTAAAGCATTTTTTAATTTCATCTGATAAATTTGCAAAAGAATACAGCTCGCCATAATCACTACCGCCTTTTGTAAACATAACAATAAGTACGCACCAATTGCGCCCCAAGGCTCTTAGTGCAAGTCCTAATGATGCTGTGGTTTTGCCTTTACCATCACCTGTATAGACTTGAATATAGCCGTGTTTATTAAATTTTGGATTGTGTAATTTATTTTGCATTATGAAATTTATTATACACTACATAAAAAAATCATAAAATATCGTTATTTATTAAAACTTGTGGGGAATAAAAAATATATAAGGTAAGGCAAGAACTATGGCAATATCCCCAATAGATTCAATTTCAACATTTACATATATTTATAACATAAGCTCTGAAGATGATAAAAAGAAACAAAAGGACGAGCTTAACCTTTTAATGCGCCAATATAATCTAATCCCAAGTGACGACTATGACAAAGACGTAGAACGCCTAAGGGAAGCTATGATTATGGAACAAATGGAGCGCATGCAAGAACACCAAGGACAAATGGGTGAAACTGAAGGATATGAAGAACGCCCATGGTATGACATTATGTGGGAACTTGGTTTACATCAAAACGATTCTGTACAAGAAGACTATGATGATATTATGGAAGAACTTGATTACAGAATTTTAAATGCTCAAGATGAAGAAGAATACGATAAATATAACGACATGAGAATAAGAGCTGAAGAATACTTTAATGAATACAATCAAGGTAGCTCAATTAGCTTTATTAATAACAACACATCATATATGATTGGGCTTTCTTTGCTTGGTACAATGAATATGATGGATTTAGGATTGTCTTAATTTAGTAATATTCCTCATCTTCAGTTTCTTCTTCCTCCTCTTGCTCGTCTTCCACTGTATCTTTTCCTAAAAGTGGCTCAGGTTCTTTAATTGTTATACCCATTTCGGTTAGCACTTCGCGTGCTTTTGGACCATAAGCAGTGTCAGAGAAGTTTTCTATAACTGTTTTTAGACAATCTATGCACTCAGCTTTCATACCTCTTAATTTGTATAGATTACCTAATTTATAATAAAGAGGCGCATACACAGGTTCAGGAGTTGTGTTCATAATTGTATCGAGTTGTAATTTTAAATTAATTAAATTATCGCTATCTTCAGGTGAATATAATTCTCGTGTGTAAAATTTTCTTGTTAAAAGGTCAATTTTTTGATCCATGTTTTTCAATTGTTCTTCATCAACCTTAGGAGCTTCCTGTTTTTCTTTTTTTTCTTTTGCTTCTTTTTTTGCAGCATCAGCAGGCATTGCGTAGTTAATTATACACAACATACCAAACATAACAAGACAAATTAATGTTATTATTTTTCTCAAAATTAAAACTCCTCTCTTATATAGTACAATAACTGATAAAATCTGCCTCAATCCAAAGTATGATATTTGTAAAA
>CALVAU010000111.1 GCA_944325615.1 Candidatus Gastranaerophilales bacterium
AATCGAAAATAGAGCTATCGCAAAACTTAAAAAACTTTGCAAAAATAAACACCTCACAGTCGGACTTAAAAACTACTTTGGTGAATAACATACAAAGTGTGCTTCTACCTTTGGTCAAATATTAGTATTAATGTTTTTGTAAAATTATTAGCGTACATCATTTAAAGCTCCTGAAATATACACTAAAACTTCAACGCAATTTTGTAAAATAATCTTTTTCATTTATTGCTTTTATCGTACATCCAGAACCATTAGTAGTATATGTTGTATCTTTAGAACAATATATTTCGTTTTTATTATAGTATCTTGTACCTTCCGCACCCATTGGTAATAAATTACCTTTAGCATCTATTTGAAACATAAATAAATCCCATCCTAACCTATTTGGATTCTTTAAATACCCATTTACATCAACAGAAATAAAAAGACCTCCTGAACTCCTTGCGTTTTCAAGCAAAATAAGGCTACCATCATTTAATATAAATTGCCCATCATCTATAGGATTCAAATCTATTGTATTAGTTCCATTAAAATTTTTATATACTTTTGAAATTTTAGTTACATCTGAAGAATTTGGAATACAAGCTGAATCTTCATCTGAATACCCGAAACCACAGTCATATAATACATTCATATATTTCATTAAAATAGGCTTTAATTCATGTATTCCAACGGTATCATAAGTTAATCTTTCACCATTTTGCGCATAATACATATTTAGTGCTTGATTTATCGCCGAATAATTCTTCTTAAATGCCGTTTCTAAAGCTTTATTTCTGTTATTATTAATCAATCCCGGTAAAGTCATTGCCGCTACAATGCCTATTATTCCAATTGTTATCAGAACTTCTGCTAATGTAAATGCTTTGCTTTTATTCATACTCTCTCTTTCATAATAATAAATTAATACGTTTATTATAAATATATTAATTTAATTTTGTCAATACTTATAAACGAATTTGTTGAAAATAATCTGCTATATGCAATCATGAATTTATGCGGATTATTACAGAGGTTAAAGAAATACTTTATCAAAAGGGCCTAAGTTTAAAATTTGTAGCTGAGGAGCTTTCCAAACGTCTAAATAAACCTTATTCTCTCGCCAATCTTTCTAATAAATTAAGAAACGAAACCATTACTTATAGAGAAATGAAAATTATTGCAGAAATTATCCATTGTAAACTTGAACTATTAAACTAAAAAATCGCCCTGATAATCAGAGCGATTTTTTATTATTCATAATATGAATGATAAATTATTCAGCGTCTTTGTTGATGTCTTTTACGCTCAATGCGATTCTGTGTTCTTGCGGAGTGAATTTTTTAATCAACACTTCTACACTATCACCAACTTTGAATCTGTTGAATGGATTTACGTTTTCTTCAGCCATTTCTGATACCGGCAATAAGGCTTCAACACCTGGGAAGATATTGATGAATGCGCCAAAACCAGTAACTTTATTTACTGTACCAGTAATTACTTGACCTTCTTCAAATTGACCTTCGATTTGTTGCCATGGATCTTCGCCCATTCTTTTTAGAGATAATGAAATTCTTTTTAATTCGCTATCAATTTTAATAATTTTAACTTCGATAGTTTCACCTAAAGAAATAACATCTGATGGGTGTTTAATTCTTGACCAAGAAATTTCTGAAATCGGAAGAAGCCCGTCAATACCATTGATATCAACGAAAGCACCAAAATCAGCAATTCTTACAAATTCACCTTTTACGATTTGATCTTCTTCTAAAGTTGAAAGAATATTATCAACTACTTGATCACGTTGTTCTGCAACTGCTTGTCTTTGAGAAAGAATTAGTTTGTTTTTCTTTGGATCAGCTTCTAGAACTTTAACTTCAATTTTTGTATCGATTAGACCGTCAAATGGAGTACCTGTTCTCAATTGAGATGAAGGGATGAAACCTTTCAAATCTGCAACGTCAACTAATACACCACCTTTAACGATTGATACCACTTTAGCTAAAATTGTATCACCTTGAATTTTAGCATCGTTCAATTGTGCCCAAGCTTGAGCAAATGCTAAACGTTTTAATGAAAGAACCATTCCTTCATCATCGTTTTCTTCTTTTAGAACATAAAATTCTTTAACATCGCCTATATCAACAGTTTCTGCACCTTCTGCTGATGAAATTTCTTTTGAAGGCAAGAAAGCTTCTGTTTTAGCTCCACGAACACTTACCAAGTATCCTTCTTGTTCTTTTTTAATAACTGTTCCTTCTACAATGTCTGCGACTGCATTGCTTTTTGAGAATGATTCTTCTAATAATTTTTCGAATTCATCCATGTTTGTTTTTTCTAATGTTGCTGTCATGTTTTTATTTTTCCTTTCGTTTTAATAATATATTTCTTTTATTAAAATTTTTCCAATTCTTCAATTACAGCTTCAATAATGTTTTGCGGAGTGGATGCCCCTGCTGTCACTGATATATTGTCATTTTTATCAATTAGATCTTTATAATTTGCTAATTCTTCAGCACTTTCTATATGAATAGTTTTGGTGATATCTTTCAAAATTTCAGCCAAATGTGTTGTATTAGCGCTTTTTTTAGAGCCTACTACAACCATCAAACCGCTGTTTTGTGCTAATTCTTTTGCCTCATTTTGTCTCATTGAAGTACTTGCACATATTGTATTTGCAATATGAATTTCTTTAGATATAGTCGTCAAATAAGATATAATCTCATTCAAAGTTGATATTCTTTGCGTTGTCTGCACAACGACGCCGACTTTTTTATGAGTTTTAATTACATTTTCTAATTCTTTCAACTGCTCTATATTTGCTGCAACCGCAACCTTATCTGTCCACAATTTTGCATTGGCATTAATTGCAACGACTTCAGGATGCTCTGATTTACCTACAATAACGACAAAATATCCTTCTTTTGCCAACTCTACGGCTTTTTGCTGAACTTTTTTAACATCAGGACAAGTCAAATCAACAGGAGTAAAGCCTGCATTTTTAATTTTTTCCATTACTTCAGGGCTCTCGCCATGACTTCTTATAACACAAATTCCAGAGCCAGATTCTGGAATTTCATACAAAGTTTTAATACCCAATTTTTCAAGTTCACTAATCACATGAGCATTGTGGATAAGCTCACCCAACACGAATATATTTTTATCAGGGTTTTCAACTTTTAACTTCTTAGCAGTTTCAACGTCTCTTTTTACTCCGTAACAAAATCCTGCATATTTTGCTAATTTAATTTTTTTCGGCAATTTACAATTGTCTTCTTTCTATTGGACTTACGGCTTATCACCGCTGTATTTATATTAAATTATAAAAAATGCTTAATTGCAAGTACTATATAAAAAGTCGAGTTTTAGAAAAACTCGACTTTTTTCACCACAAACTCTGTACCTGAGGATTTACGATTTTATATACATTGTAGAATTATTCTCTTTTAGTTTTTTATAAGTAGGTCTGTCGATTGGAGAGGCAAATGCCATTTTCAAGTCATCTGATCTTTGTACATTTCTGTTTTTGTTATTGTCTTTTTCATCGGCAAAATATTTAGCAAAACTTGAATCCTGTCTCAACTCTTGTAATTGAGCAATAACTTCATTATTCGTAGAAGTTTTCATAATACCGATAATCTTATTAACTGCATCAATAGGTAATCCAGCCTCTAGCATAGTTTTTCCCATACCTCGGTCAACCATACCCTTTAATAAAGATGGAGAAAATCTTGCTATAACTGTATAAATTGTTCTTTGGTGAATACCGTTCATTGATGAAGCCATTTTCATTAAAATTTCCAGTTTTTTAGCAGGCGGAGCTTCTTCAAATTGCTTCATAAAATATTCTTTTCTTTGAGAAGCTGTCAATTGGCTCAAATCTCTGGCTGTAAGTTCACCGCCCATAAGTTTTACGTTTAAATTACCTTCCGTAACGGCTCCATTAAGAACTATTTCGCCTATTAACCTTGAAACTTCGTTCTTTTGGATATCCGGAGGCATTTTTTCCAGATTTTCAACAACAGCTTTAACTGCATTAGAATTTCCTGATTCATATACAACATCTATAGCTTTTGATTGAACGGAATGATCATAGTTCTTAATATTAGCAGCTGCACGTTCTTGAACTTCTGAGTATTCAGACTTCATAATTTCTTCGTGCATTGCAAGTTGGTTATCTTTATGTGCTTTTTCAACTTGATCAGCCAATACAGATTGGATTTTTATTGCATCTTCTTTGTCAAAACTTTTTGACGCCTGCATTGCATTTTTATTTGCTTTCACCTGATTTGCTTTTGAATAATTTGATGTACCTTTAGCAACTGCACACATTAAATCTGCATCTTTATTCGTAACAGCCTGTTTTGTGTATTGCTCTTGGATTTCAATTTCTACATCATCATCTGCCAAACCAATATTCTCAGCCATTATTAGCTTACTTTTTTTATTGCACTCTTTATTTTCCAAAATTAAAGAATGAACTTCTTTTTGCTGTTCTTTAGTATATCCTTCTGTTTTTTGTAATTCACCGAACTTTTTAGCAGCCTCCTCTGAAACAGCAATAATCTCAGCAGTAGATGTGCTTACAGCTTTCTCATTAAAGCTATGTTTGATTGTTACAGGCACACTGCCCACTTCTTGCTGGCTTATACGGCCTTCTTTTACTGCTTGTGCTACCCTTTTACCATAAGTTTTTTGAGCCTCAATATCACCAGATTCAGCCAAATTAGCAGCTTCATAGCCAGCATCTTCTAAACTTGAGATTTCCGCACCTTTTAGTACATAAGTTTTAAGTTTATTTAAATTTTCTCTTTCTAATGTGGTAGTACAACTATTCATTAATTCTTCATATTTATTTATACAGTCTTCCCGAGTCTTACAATCAGTAAATTGGTCTATAAAGCTTTGTTTTGCATACTCAGCTTGTGCTGCTCTTTCAGCATCTTCAATTGAACCACCCATACTGTTATATATTTCTAACTTACGTTTTTCAACATAAGATTTAAATCCATCACTATTTTTCATTTTATAGAAAAATGAATTTTCTTCTTTATTATTTAATTCAATATGCGATAAACTTTCATCACCACTTATTTCTTTCTGAATATCTAATGAATCAAACAAAGCTTTTTCATAAGAATTCAAAGATTCTTTACCATATTTATCAACTTTTTGTTGTAAATATTCAAGTTGTTTTCCTGCCAAATTTTCAGGATTTTCACCATATCTGCTTTTTATTTCATTTTCAAAATTTTTCTGTAAAATCTCCTCGTTATTATTTCTTTCTGTAATGATATTATTAATAGTCTTTTCAATTTGTACATCCAAAGATGCGATATCTTCATCGCCATAATTTCTTAAAGTTGAGTTTTCTTCAGCTCCTGCCAAAAATGCTAGTCCGAGCTTTATACGGTCATTAGGTGTCATCTTATCCCAAGAAGGGATTTTTTCAGCTAACTCAGATTCCACAGACTCCATTTGTTTTGTCTGCTCTTCTTTTGATAAGTTATCCCAATTTGCACCATACTGATTTTTAGCTAATGATTTTATAAAAAAGTTTTGCTGTTCTTCTTCTGTTAATTTAGAATAAAAATCACAAGCGTCAATACCTGCCTCTACCGGGTCAAAACCCATTTGACATAACAGTTCATCGTTGTAATTTATACTTATTTTTGATTTTGCTAAATCAGATGAAGAATTTTGCGAAATATTTTTATCTGAAGTAGAATTTTCATTTACACCATTTGGATTTTTATTTGATGCCATATCATCAAATAATGGTTCCAAAGCCTTTTCAAGCTCTGCTGGTGTCATTTTTGATATATCATAACCATTTTCTACTAAATAATTAATTTCTTTTTCTGTTAATTGAAATTTTTTCTTAGTATCTTGACTTTCAAAAACTGTATTCTTTGTTTGCTCTGTCTTCGTTGTTGATGTCTTTGGCGCAGCACTTACACTCTGTCCTATTTTTTGTTCATAATTTGTTTCGATATTCATGACTATACTCTCTGTTTCATACTCTAAACATGTAAAAACATGACGAAGTGGGTAATTTCGACATGTTTAAATTTATTTACAATTCTTTACAACTATTTTTCAATATTATAAATTACACCTTTACCAACAAAGCCCATTTCCGCTTTATTTTTTTCTAAATTATAAGCAGAATTAAATCTTGTATCATTCATAACTTCAACCAAAGTATTAAACAAGATTCCATCTACAATTCTGGCAACTTTAGTCTTTTTTGTATATGCCTTATATAAATCAACAAATCCTAAATCGACAGTACCTATACTTGCATAATCCGAAAAATGAATTTTATTAGCCTCTAGTTTTGCAACTTCAAATTCGCCTTCACCTTCTTTTTGCACTGTAACAACTTCAAAATCATCTGAATTTTCATCCTTGTTATATGCTCTAAGAGTATAATTACCGTATCCTGCACTTATATCAGTTTCAAGCATTAAAGTTCCAAAATCCTGTTTTGCATATTTACCGACTCTTTTCCAAGCATTATCTGTATTTACGCCATTCTGTAAATTTCCGAAACTACCTGGAGAAACTTTAATATCAATCAATTCACCATTAACAATTGCTCCATCATTTATCAGTCCTGGTATTTTTCCATCTGCAAAATCTTTTATATAATTTGCAATTTTTTCTGATGACACACCTCTTGAATAATTATACCCTAAATCGACTTTCCCCTTTTTCATCAAGACTTGGTTAAATGTAATTATTGGACCTTCTTGATTATCATCGCTTATTATTCGCATTTTGACAGGTCTAACTTCTCCAAATAAAACTGATTGAAAATAACCGTCTGTCGCATCTAGTCTTTTTATCTCTTCTTCAGATAAATTATCATTTCCGACTAATGCTCTTACTTCTTGTATTTTACCATCCATATTTCTACTTTTGAAAAATAAAACATATTTTTCACCATTCTCACCTTTTAGTTCTACCTGTTTATATGTCTTTAAATTTTCGCTTTGATTTACATCAGACACACTACTAGCTTCAGTATAAGAATCTACCATTTCTATCTTTGGAGAAACATCCCCAAAAACTTTATTTTTTGCATCTGCTTGAGAGATATTTAAAGGACTTAGAGCTATTAATGTAGAAAGAGGAACGGCTATTGTCGAAGCTTTTAAAAAGCCTGTTTTATTTTCCCTAGTTTCTTTTCTAATTCCAAATGATATATTATTATTTCTTAAATTTGCAGAACTGATCGGTTGAATTGCCATTTTTTTACTCCATTTTAACCATTCACGATAAATATATTGTTCATGACAAAAACGCAAAAATATTTTTTTGCTAGTCTTGCCTTTTTACTGATTCATTAATTCCCTTTACTTTCGCATTATATAACTGTTTCAGACATTTGTAAAATTGTATATACATTTTTTACATTTCTTAATACTTGCAAGGATATTGTTTTTGTAGTAATTTTCATGGTGTATAAATAAGTTTACAAAAAGAAGGAGAACTCAAATGAGTGAAAGAAAATTAGTTGGAACAAACGAAATGTTCAAAAAAGCTCTTGCTGGCGGATACGCTATCGGTGCTTACAACGTAAACAACATGGAAATTCTTCAAGGTATAGCAGAAGCTGCTGAAGAAACTCAATCACCTATTATTTTACAAGTTTCTGCAGGCGCTAGAAAATATGCGAACCAAACATATTTAATTAAATTAGTTGAAGCAGCTTTGGCTACAACAACTGTACCTATCGCTTTACACTTAGATCACGGTGCTGATTTTGAAATTTGTAAAGCTTGTATCGATGGCGGATTTTCTTCAGTTATGATCGACGGATCAAGATTCCCATTGGAAGAAAATATCAAATTAACTAAACAAGTTGTTGACTATGCTCACCCACGCGGAGTATCAGTTGAAGCTGAGTTAGGTAAATTAGCTGGTGTAGAAGATGATGTAAAAGTTCACGCAAAAGATTCTACATACACAGATCCTGAAGAAGCTGCAAGATTCGTTAAAGAAACTGGTTGTGATTCATTAGCTGTTGCAATCGGAACTTCTCACGGAGCTTACAAATTCTCAGGTGAAGCTAAACTTGATTTCGAAAGACTTGCTGAAATCAAAAAAGCTGTAAATGCAGCTGTTGGATATGATTTCCCACTAGTTCTTCACGGTTCATCTTCAGTTCCAGCTGAATTCGTTGCTAAATGTAATAAATTTGGCGGACAATTACCAAATGCTCAAGGTGTTCCAGAAGATATGCTTAACTATGCTTCTAAACACGGTGTTGCAAAAATCAACATTGATACAGACTTAAGACTTGCAATGACTTCTACTATCAGAGAATTCTTTGTAGAACACCCTGAAAAATTTGACCCACGTGAATACATGGGACCTGGCAGAACTGCTGTTAAAGAAATGGTTATGCACAAAATGAGAGATGTTTTGGGAACTGCAGGACACGCTAAAGACTAGTTTTTATAATAATTAGTTATGAAAAAAGACCGATTTTAAAAATCGGTCTTTTTTATTATATATTCATAATAAAAAAGAGACCGTTTTTAAATCGGTCTCTATATATACTTCCAACTTATATTGTGATTAAAATGTATCTTATTATTTTTTCAAGAAATCAGGAATTTCAATATTTGTAAATCCTGAACCCATCTGAGGCATTGAGCTTCTTCTTGGTTGAGCTGCATTAACATTATTGTTATTATTGAAAGCTCCAGAGAAGAAATCTGATGCACTTAACTGTTTTACATCCATTTTAGGTGGTTCTGCTGGTTGATTTTTCAATTCAAAACCAGTTGCAATAACTGTAACTTGAATTTCACCTTGAATATTTTCATTAACTGCTGTACCGATAATAACAGTTGCATCATCAAGAACTGCATCGTGAATAATATTTGCAGCATCTGTGATTTCGTGCAATGTCATATCAGGTCCGCCTGTTATGTTAACAATTACGCCAGAAGCTCCGTTGATTGATGTTTCAAGAAGTTGTGAATTGATTGCAATTTCAGCAGCTTTGATAGCACGACCTTCACCTTGGCCTCTACCAATACCCATAAGAGCTGAACCTGATGCTTGCATAACATTCTTAACATCAGCAAAGTCAACGTTGATTGTACCAGGTACAGTGATGATATCAGAAATACCTTGTACACCGCGAAGAAGAACTTCATCAACGATAATAAATGATTCTGTTAATGAAACTTGGCGATCAACTACTTGAAGCAATTTATCGTTTGGTACAACAATAACTGCATCAACAGCTTCACGAAGTTTTTCAAGGCCTTGAACAGCTTGATTTTGGCGTTTACGACCTTCCCAAGAGAAAGGTTTTGTAACAACTGCAATTGTCAAAATACCTAATTCTTTAGCTATTTTAGCAACAACCGGAGCCGCACCTGTACCTGTACCGCCGCCCATACCAGCTGTGATAAATACCATATCTGCACCATCTAGTGCATTTGTAATTTCTTGCTGAGCTTCTTCAGCAGCTCTTTCACCTACTGAAGGATCTCCACCAGCACCAAGACCTGCTGTAGATTTAGCACCTAACTGAATTTTATTAGGAGTTTGAGCAAATTCTAAAACTTGTAAATCTGTATTCATTAACCAGAACTCTACACCAGAAAGTCCTGCTTTAATCATTCGGTTAACAGCATTTCCTCCGCCACCGCCTACACCAACTACTTTAATTTTTGTAGGATTGATAGGTGAACGATTAATCGGAGCTTGATTGTTAGTTGTGTCTTCTTTCTTTGCGAAGATATCTGATACGAAATTTTCCACTTTGTTACCTCTTTATATTAAAATAATTACATAATCCCGGTTAATTAGCCCGATTTATCAAATTACGGACTCCCCAATTATATAATAACATACTATTTTAAATAGAAAAAAAGTACAAGAATTTTACATTAATTATGAACAAAAGTTAATAAAAAAGTCAAAACTAGATATTTGCAGGAGAAACACCCCAATGCAGCTTATCTCTCAAAATTGCGTAAAAATCAGAATCGTCCAACAATGCTAACTTAGCTTTAAAAAAAGACTTTTTAATAATTATATCAGATTTGTACTCATAAAAATCTTGACCATCAACAGAAAGTACAAATCCATCATTGGCATCACCCATAGCTACAGTAATAATTTCATCATCAGGAATTACTAAAGGTCGGGCAGTCAGAGTATGAGGACAAATAGGTACTATTACAAAAGCATTCAAATTCGGAACTAACACAGGCCCGCCTGCTGAAAGTCCATAAGCTGTAGATCCAGTGGGAGTCGATATAATTAACCCGTCAGCCAAATAATCGCAAAGAGGTTTTTCACCTATTTTTAAAGACAACTTAGCTGTTCTACCGTGAGTATTACCTTTAATTACAAAATCATTCAATGCAATTTTATCACCACATTGAAGCATAATTCTTTCTTCTGTGTGGAAATGTCCTTCTAGAATTTTTTTAACAGATTCTGCAATATATTCTTTGGACGATTGAGACAAAAAACCTAAATGACCAAGATTTATACCGAAAATCGCCGCATCATGTTTTGCAAAAAATCTTGCAGCTTTCAAAATCGTACCGTCTCCGCCGATTACAAAAGCGAAATCGTATCCGTTTGTAAGATTATCAATATCTATTACATCTGCAACTATTCCATGTTGCTTCAAAATCTCGAACAACTGATTTTTTACATCAACAGAGTTTTGGATTTTATTATTATAACAAATTACAATTTTTTCTAATCTCATAGTCTGCAATATATCACATCCGTGAAAAATAGGCAAATACATTACTTAAAAAGTTTTTCTTTAAGATTTAGAGCTGTCTTTGTTGTCGCAAGTCCAGCTTGAGAACTTTCTTTTAACATTGGTGACATCAATTTTCCTGTCTGTTCTAAAGCATCAATAACTTCATCAAGCGGGATTTTTGACTCCACACCGGCCAAAGCCAATTCTGATGCTGTAACAGCATGAATCGCAAGAAAAGGATTTCTTTTTACACAAGGGATTTCAACAAGTCCACACACAGGGTCACAAGTCAAACCTAGCAAATTTTTCATAGCAAGTGCAACTGCATTGAGAATTTGAGGAATTGACCCGCCACGCATTTGAGTCAAAGCTCCTGCAGCCATCGCTGAAGCGACTCCGCATTCGGCCTGACATCCAGCTACAGCCCCTGCTAAAGCTACTTTATTTGAAATTATTCTGCCTATTGTACCTGCTGTAATGAGGGCATTTATTTGATCTTCTTCCTGAATATCTAAATCTTCACTCACTCCGACTAAAACTGAAGGAACTATTGCACAAGAACCTGCAGTCGGACAAGCTGCTATTTTTCCCATCCTTAAATTTTCTTCTATTGTCGCAAGTGCATATGTCGTTATTTTTTCAAAAGTCTTACCGAAAATTGCACCCTCTTTTTGGTATTTTTTCTGCAATCTATCGCAATCATCACCGCACATTCCGCTTATTGACATTTCTTTGCTCTGAAGCCCGTTCTTAATAGATTCTTTCATTGCATCAAGACTTTTTTTGACCAATAATCTTATATCTTTTTCTGTAGTTTCAGCCAACTCAGCTTCATATTTTTGAATAACTTCATATATTTGTTTATTGTTTTTCTTACAAATATCTTCCAATTCTTTGAATGTATTTATACTTTTATCCATACTAACTTTCCAATTTCTTTATATATCTAATCATATAAACATCTTCTATAAGGTATAAGAAATCTATAACTTTTTGATTAACCTCACCATCCAAGCAAATACACATTGAGGCCTCTTCACCTTTTGCATACCTGTCACAGTGGAATGATGCGATGTTTACATGAATTGAATTTGTAACGCGTGAAATCATATTCGGAACATCTTTATAAATTAAAAGAAGTGTATTATATTTTCCGGTTAAACTTACTGAAAATTCATCTATATTTGTAATTTCAATTTCGCCTGCGCCTACTGAATTACCAGAAATCTTCATATTTCTATGGCCTTCAAAGATTATATCAACGGCATTTGGATGGCGGTTAAAATCTTCCAAATACTGAAATTCATATTCAAATTCTTTTGCCAAGTCTGAATTGAATATATCTTTAATCCTTGTATCATCTACATTAAGCCCCAAGACTCCTGACAAAAGCCCTTTATCAGTACCATGACCTTTGCCTGTCTGAGCAAAAGAGTTGTAAAGTTTGAACGTAACTTTATCAGGCATTTCGTTGTATATATTTCTTGCTAAAAGCCCTAAACGAATTGCTCCTGCAGTATGAGAACTTGACGGACCAACCATTACAGGCGATATTATATCGATTATTGATGTCTGTTTCATATATTTCCCTCTATATCAATTATACACAAAATATAATGTTATTAATATATGTAAAGAATTGATAAAGATTTGACAAATATCAAAATTTTTATGTTTTTATATATATACAAAGTGGTAGTATGTGTTATTCAATTTATTTAAAAAGTGTGATAAGGAGTGTTAATGTTTAGCCCTGAATTTATGCGTTTTTTAATCAATTATCAAAAATCTGATTTTACCCCAGCTGAAACAAAAAAGGAAATCCCTCTAAAAATTAACAAAAGAGGAAAGCTTGCTTGGGTTAATATTTTGATTACAAAGTAACTGTTAGAAATTTATTATTAAATATTCCGAGTAATATTACATACTCGGAATATTTTGGTGCAATTATAATTTAATAAAGTTCAATGGCAACACCCAATTTTTGAGCAATGTTGGAAATTATTTTTGTCTCCATTTTTTCCAAGTTACCGAATATTGTTTTTACAAGCTGCTGCATTTCTTCCAATTCTTCATTTGCTAACCCCTTTGAATCCATCTTCTTGCTTAACTCAGCAAGTCTTTTATTTTGGAGCTCCAATTCTTTATAATACATATTATTAAATGTTTTTGATTTATCTCCGCCTAATTTTTCTATAGCTTCTTCAAGCGGCTTAAAATTACTATCGTATCTGCCTAAGGCTGTTAAAGGTTTCTCCCCGTATGTATCGGAATATTTTGTCTTTTGAAGGATACCTTTGTCATCTAATTTGAATAAAATATTCTTTTCTACAAGTCTTGCGTGTTCTTCGATTTCAGAAAATTGATACTTTTCAGTATCTTTAATCAAAGCAAATTTTCCTGAAAAATTTGCTTTTGCCATGCTTATTTCATCTTTTAATTCTTTTACCATTGTATTTGCATTGAATGCCTGATGATTTATTTTTTTAATTATATTGCCATTGCTATCCTTTACAATTGTTTCTGTAAGCCCTTCACGAAACTTCCAATTGTCAGCATCCACAAATTTTGACATATCTTGGTACCATTTATGGTTTAGCTGAGATGTGTTTTCTTTAACGAACATTGCAGGGCGAACAAGTTTTTCAAATTTTTCAGGCCCTATTTTTTTATACAATTTTACAAAATCTTCCATATGCGTCAGCTCGTGAGCCATAAATACAGCTATATCTTGATATGTAGCCTCTTTTAAAAAGTCAGGATTAATGCTTATTTCGCCTGTAAATTGATTAAATGCCATAGCACCATCTTTCCCAAATTTTAAATCAATTTTAGCCGGAATATATCCCATTTTTTTAGTCAAAATGTTTTTTACTTCAGATACACCGTCAAATGTTGGTTTTTCTGTGCGTTGTGCAATTTTTATTACATCATCAAGACAATCATTAATTGAATATATTCTGTTGCCTTTTGTTTCAATGAGTTGTTTTAATTTTAACTGCCATTGATTAATTTTTTGTGCTGTTAATGATTGATGAGATTTGATTTGTTTTACTATATCTTTAGGATAACCAAGTTTAGAAGCTGTATTTTTATCAAAACAAGTATCTATTAGCAAAGCCGGAGCATTTGTTTCATCCAGATATTTTGAAGATAAAAGCTGCCCACCCCTTGATTTAGAAGTTAAAATACTCATAGTATGGTCATCAAGTTTTATATTCGGGTTATAGAGGGTGTTGAAAGATAATACTTTGCTATCAGTGGTTCCATGAACTCCTCGTAGCTGAATTATCGGCAATTCCCCTCGTGTGCTGTCAACTCCTATCACAAGTTTTGATGTGGTTTTATTTCCGTCTTTTACTGTAACTCCTAAAATTCCCTCACCTTTTTGGGATGATTTTGCACCTACAATAACTTTTGGCTTTTTCGCACCTTTTGTAAATTCTCTAAAAAAAACAGGCAGTTCTTCTAAATATTTTCCTTCATAAACAATTGGCGAAGGCTTTCCGCTGCCATCTGCAATTATTTTATATAATTTGTTTAGAGTTTTTTCTTTGTCTATTAAACTTGACTTTTCAAGCTTTACAAGCTGTTTTACC
>CALVAU010000112.1 GCA_944325615.1 Candidatus Gastranaerophilales bacterium
TTTTAGAATAAAATCCGAATCGTGAGAGTCCCAGCAAGCAAAAGACACAAAAAAAGAAGGCTTATCGCCTTCTCTTTTTAAAATGGCTCCTCGGGTGGGACTTCTACGGCTCCGCCTTCGCATACAGACTCACTCGTCCTCACTTTGTTGCGGCGGTTCGCTTTGTATCGATTAAAATGCACTTGAATTATGACAAATTTTAATCAACTAATGACAAACATTTCTCTTTAATATCAAGAGCAACTTTCCGAGCCTGTTTTTCTTTTATTCCGATATTTTTTGCGACTGCTAAAATATCTTCTATATTCGGATTTTTACCCTCGCCGTTTATTGTTGTTGCATGTTCACCGTTGAATGATGAGCTATAAGTCAAATCATACGCAGGGGACAGGTGCCATTCTTTTTTATTCTCATCATATAAAAATGAGAAATTCTTTGAATGGTCATCTCTGTTGTGTGCAAAAACATTAAAGCACATCAACCTGTACAACTGCTCAACATCCTGATAATTTTTCGTTAATTCGAGAGTCAATTTCATCAAAATATTGTAATCAAGATTTGGCAGACGATGACTTGTTTCTAATAATCCGCTAACGGAAGCCATATGAACTTTTCTACCGTTTACCCTGTCAAAACGTTTTATACCGAAGTATCCTGAACAAATTTTAGAATCGAAAAGTTTTGTTTCACTCATTTTTATCCCACAATCTTTTGCAACAAGTGAATATTTGTATTCCTGCTCTCCAATATATTTAGGATCCTGTGAGGATGGGAATTTTATTATCCAATCTTCACTGTTTATTTTTGTCAAAATCTTTGGTCTTGCTCCGCCTGACGAACCGCCAAGTTTAAAAAGTTCATCCAAGTTATCAGAGCTTTGTGACTCTAATATTTTTGAACATTCTTGCGCAAGCTTGTCATAATCAGATTCTTCTTGTGGAGTTTCAAATCTGTGTTCAGGCTTATATGTCAAAGCTCCTATACCGCTTTCTTGTACAACTGCAAGCCGATTTAAATTATCAATTTCACTTGGGTTAATTTTATTTTTTAGCAATAGGCGGTCAACTAACAATCGCCCCCAACCGTCAGGTAAGCTGTCATTAAACACACCAAATAATCCGTCAAACGGTTCATATTTTGGTAAAAAGACCTTCTTTTGAATTGGTAAACTGAAAGGTGAAATACTAAACCCTGTGGCAAGCCAATCATTATCATATTCAAATGCAACAAACCTATCAGGAGTTTTAGCCAAAGTTCCGACTAATTTATCATTATAAAAAACTTTCAGATATTTATAATTATCCATTAATTACCTCATCAATCGAAGCATAAGTTTTTTGTGTAAATAAATTTTCAAAGTCATTATCTAAATCAAGAGCGATAGCAATTTTAATAAAAGATTGCAAAGAAATCTCGTATTTTGTTTCAAATCTTTTAATGCTGCCAAGACTAACTCCGGATTTTTGCGCTAAAACTTCCTGCGAAATTTTTAACTTTTTTCTGTGCTCTTTAATTTTATCTGCAAAACTTTTAGCAATTTCATTGGGAGTTTTTTGATTTAAAAATAAGTTGTTCATAGATAATATATTAACCTATTTTGCCCAAAAAGTCAATATATAGATAATATATTATCTGATTTCCTGAATGGAATCAAAGTTTTATTATGATGTATTTTTATCAACTTTTGAGAAAAATTTTGAAAGAAAAATTTCGTATGTCTTCCCTATGTCCGTATCTGGCATAGTGGTAGTTTATATTGATAATGTAAAAATATATGAGGTGCTAAAATGAAATTATTTGATGATTTTGAAGCGATAAAATTTCCCGAAGAGAATTTGATTTTTATAACAAGTCGTGAATACCTATACTATATCTATAATCCAAAATATGATAGTTGGAAGAAACATAAAAATGCCGGAAATGATCATATAACTGTCGCTAATTATCCAGATGTTACGAAAAAAGAACTTGAAAAAGCACTGGGTGGTAAATTTCCACAAAAAGAAACTGATTTTATGAAGTGTTGTCATCCATCACAGCTAAATATCATGAATTTGTATAATCTGTTAAAAGAAGATTACCCAAATTATATTTCATATGAAGAAATTGATGATTATGTTTATAGTTTTTTGTCAGAGTCAAATATTCCCTATAAATCATATTTAAAATTAAAAGAATTGTTTGATAACTCACTTGCACTGAAACAAGATAATGAGCAAGTTCTTATGCAAATTAATGAACTTGCTATTGCAATCATTGGAAGAGACATCTTTAAAAAGGAAATTGGTATAATTGATGGTCATAATAGTTCTTCTTATTTTTGGATTCAGCCGGTGAGAATTATTGACTTCTCGGATACCAATGGAATAGATAATGTTGCAGAAATGGAAACTTCTGAAATTTCAATTGAAGAAGATGACGTTGACCAATTTCTTACCCCGTTCCTTTATAAATACTTTGATGACGAGCTTGAAGCCAATAAAAAGAGAGTTGATAATTGTAGTGATGATGAACAAACATCATATGTTAGTGGATTTGAGTGGTATTTAACACATAACTTTTATACATTTAGTTCTATTGAAAGTATGTTAAAGGACATTCGAGATACAATAGATGCATTGTCTTCTGGGAGAGAAAATGAATATACTGCAAAATTAAGAGAGAAAAGAGGTCGAGCTACTCATAAATTATGTTATGTAAAAGGTTGGACTGAAGAACAGATTAAAGAATACAATGACAACAGCCCTACAGAAGATGATACCGAGGCAGAACTAATTATTGATTTTTATCAGCGTTTTATTTATAGAGTGGAATCTATGATAAAAGTAGGCAAAGAAAAGGGATATAACCTAATTTCCTTTATGGGACCATAAGAGATGTTATACTATGGACATTTTAGATAGATTAGCAAAATCAAAATTCAGGAGCAGATTTAAGCTTCGGGGAAAAGAACTTGAATATATCAAGGACAAAGGTCTTGATACAATTTATTCTCATGCCTGTGATTTTATTCGAGATAGAGTTGCTCCGGCAGAACCTATAAATGATGGAAAACAAACTCCAATGCGCGGACATCCTGTTTTTATTGCCCAACACGCAACCGCCACCTGCTGCCGCGGCTGCATTGAAAAATGGCACAAATTCCCCCAACACAGAGAATTAACCAAATCCGAACAAGAATATCTTGTTTCCGTCATTATGGAATGGATAAACCGCCAAATAAAACTATAGATGATAACTAGGTTAGTTTACCCTATGCTAATACAATCATTATTTCTGAAAAAGTTTACATATATTTGTGCTAGACTTAGTTTTAGAGGTTTATATAATGACTGATATAATAAAAAAAGATTTTGATTGTTTTAATGTATATTCCACAGAAGGTAATTATTCATTTTTTCATATTGAGATTGAAGATACTGAAGACTTTTATAAGAAACTTTTTTATTATTTCTTTGATGAAAATAGATTATTACAATATGCTGAAAATAATTTCCATTTAAAATTTGAAAAATCTGATAAAAACTATGCAACATTATATAAGAATCTAAGATATTTTATAGATGAAAAATTTTTATTAGAAAATTTTGATTATGAAGTTTTTGATGAAACAATTGAAAAAATATTAAAAGAAGAATATACAATAGAAAATAAAGTAGGCAAAAATTTTATTAGAATTGATAAATTCGGAAAAGTTGGGGAGTATATTTTCTCTACCATTTTAGCAAATTATTTCAAATTTGACTGCATAATTCCTAAAATTAAGTTGACTACAAATTATAATATGAGTGTTTTTGGCATAGATACGCTTTTTTATAGTTCAGAAAATAATATCTTATTATTTGGAGAATCCAAAGTATCAAAAAGCATACAAAATGGAATAGAACTTATAAAAACATCTTTAAAAGATTATGAATCTCAAATAAACAATGAATTTTTATTAACACTTAGTAATCGAACTCTTAATTGTAATCCTAAATTTTTAGAAAAATTTAAACAACATATTGATACTTGTATAAATTTTGATGAGTTTAAAAATTGTGCAAATCTTGAAGCCATTGGCATTCCAATTTTTATAGCACATAGTAGCGAAAGTAATGACCCAGAGTATTATCTAAACGAATTAATAAAGATTCCAAAAACCAAATTTTGCAATTTGGATACTTACTATTATTCTATATCTTTACCAATTGTTAATAAAGACAAAATGATGGCAGTATTTACTGCCGAGATGAAAATAAAAGAGGATTTATATAAAGATGCAAGATAGCATATCGATACAGGAAAAAAGAGAAGAATATATTAGACAATTAGACAAGACTTCTGATAATGAAGTTGTTAAATCATTATCAGAAAATTTATTTGCCTTAGATTTAACTTTATATTCAAGTAATTATACATTTGATTCAATTTTATATAATGCATTTGCTGCTTCCAGTTTAGATAGTGACATTAGTTTGCACCCATCTCAAATGGAAATCCTTGAAATTATAAAAAATAATAGTGCTTCTATAATTAGTGCCCCAACTAGTTTTGGAAAAACATTCTGTATATTTGAGTACATATATCGAGAAAAACCAAATACAGTTGTTCTTATTGTTCCTACATTAGCATTAATAGATGAATATAAAAGAAAGATTATAAAAACATATAAAGAGGAATTTAGTCAATATAAGATATATACAACCATTTCAAAAGAAAAAGATTATGATTTTAATAAGAAAAATATTTTTATTTTAACACATGACAAAATCGTACAAGACAATACTTATGAAATTTTTAAAAGTATAGATTTTTTAGCAATTGATGAAATTTATAAATTAGAAAAAAAAGAAAATGATGATAGAGTTTTAGTTTTGAATATGGCATATTATTATCTATCTCAAATATCTGAAAAATATGTCCTGCTTGCACCTTTTATTGATAATGTTGAAAATACTGATATTTTAGACAAGAAGCCATATTTTTATAAATCAGATTACTCTCCAGTTGTAAATAATGTTGAAGAAATTGGGATAATTAATGATAAATATCGTTTTTCAGAAGCAAATAAAATAAATCAAGCATTGCCTCCTAATGAAAAAACCCTTATATATTTTGGAACAGTATACAACTTAAATAAATACATAACTGACATAATTGTAAATGAACCAATTATAAACAATTTAGAACCAGAGATTGGAAGTTTCATAAATTGGGCAAAAGACGAAATACATGAAGACTGGGTTCTTATTAAAGCTCTTGAACGAGGATATTTGGTCCATAATGGACAAATTCCATTAGGAATCAGGCTTTTTCAGCTTAATACATACGAGCATAACAAGAGCTATAATAGATTACTTTGTACTTCAACATTACTAGAAGGAGTAAATACTACAGCAGAAAATATCATCATCGTTGAACCTTCAAGAATGTATGATGAAAACTTTACAGCATTCGACTTTTTTAATTTAGTTGGTAGAACAGGAAGACTTTTTAAACATTTTATTGGAAATGCTTATTACATAAAGGGACCAGACGATTGTAGCTATGAAAGAGATGATGCTAAGAAAACCATTGAATTTGAGATCACTACCGATAGTGAAGATATTTTCTTTCAAAAAAAAGAATATGATAAATGTACTCAAATAATGGATTTTATTAAAAAATTAAACATTACAGTTGAAGATTATTCTGAATATATTGGCTCGAAATTAAGGTTTAATACGGTTCTAACTTTATTTTTATCATATTTAAAACACAGAGATTTTTTACTCACAGGTATCAAGGCTTATATTGATTCTTTGCAAACCGATAGTCCTATAAGTAGAACAAGTATAATAAAACCCCTATATTACATATGCGAGGACAAATACATAAGGTGGGATTATACCGCGTCTTTAGATGCTGCGTGTATAAATTCTTTAATTAACAGAACACGCCCAAAAATAAAAGAATGTATACATAAAGTTCAAAAAAATTTCACGACTGATATAAATAGCCTAATATCGAAATTAATCAAGTATAAAAACAGTTACATCGAACATCAATTTTATAAAAAAGTTTCCATTATTTTATTCTTTATGATTAATGACAATATCTGTTCAGAATATACCGACTTGATAAAAAGTGAAGTCTTAGGAATAATTGACATGCTGTACTATGCTAATTCTCCTGCTAAAAAATTATTATATGACATGGGAATCTATGAAAAGGATATAGATATTATTTCAAATATAATTGGTGAAGATTTTGATGATATAAATGATTTGAAAAATAAAATTCAAGAAAAAAGAGCTCTTATAATTCCTCGAATGTCGTATATTTCAAAATATGTTATTGAAAATCAATTACAAAATTAGTTAATAAATTTAAATAAAAAGAACGTCGCATTAAAATTTTTGTATATTTTTATTTTTCAAAATCATCTTCAAATCCTCTTATATTATCAAGTTCAATGTTATATCTCTTGCCGGTTTTATCAACACAAGTTGCAAAATCTACAGTTTTATCTGCATATTTGTTTTCCCATAAACAAATTAACAATCCGATTTCTTGTGTTTTTAGGTTTAAAATCTTTGTTCCATATAATTTGTAATCTTTTTCAATCATAGTTTAACCTTTCGTTATTGTAACATCAGCGTAAATTTCGTCTGGCTTATCTGGGTCAATCAAAAAATCCTTATCAAATACATATCTTTCACCATCCGGTGCGACGCAGCCGACAATATTGTGTTCACCAAAACACAGAACCGTAAACTCTTCGCTATCTTTTTCAAACCAGCCTTTGAGCTTTTTCAATCTATATTTTTTACCGATTTCAATCATAGTATGCTCCTTTCAAGCTACACCATTCATCGCTCTTTCAATAGGAAACATCAACTAAATATGTCTAAAACGTATCATGTCAACACAAAATTAGCATGAATGCCCGATTTTAGATGTGTTATAATATATAAATGCAACAAAATATAAGGAATACAGGCATGGCAAGTCCATTAGAAAAATTATATGATTGTATGGTTACTGGCACATTAGGTATAATGTCAGCAACTACCGAACGGTCTTTAAATCAAATAGGATTAACTGATAATGAAAAAGAAATTTTAAAAAAGTACTCATGCAAGTTGTTTTGGTGTATGGTTTTGGAACAATATATTGAAAATAAAATATTATTTAAAGACAAAGAGAGGGTTTTTCTTAAAATGGCTTTGGCTGAAACAAAGGATACTGATCTAGTAATTAAATTGAACAAATTTTTCAACAATTCTAATAAAGACGAAGCAAAAAAGTTGCTGGAAGATATATGCAATGGAATCCCTAAAAATGTATTGGAAGATTTATTAAACAAACTTTTTAAGCATTTTAAATTTTGAACACGACTTGAACACCAATTAAACATCTTTTAAACGGCATTTAAATCTTCAACTTCTTTTTCGTGGTCAATGAAGAATGCATTTAAGACATCTGCATCATTTCGCAAGTGCTTAATTACAGGTGCAAGATTATAACACTCTTCAATCTCTGGCTGATTTGCGACGAAATAATCTATAATAACGGCAGTATTATAAATATTCTCCGACCACTTGCTTAACTGCTTAAACTCCTTTGGAGTAATGTTTAATCCGACTTTTTCCATACGACCTCCTTTATCGTGTCGTATTCATCACTCAAAGTCAGAATAAAATCAAGTTAAATATGTCCAAGCTTATCGTATTTTTTTTGAAGATAGGAAATCAGCTTTTTGGAACTATCTCTTAAATCATAAATATGTTGGCAATGCTTTTTATAAAAATCTGGAGATTCAAGTATGTATAAATTTTTTGAATTTAAAAAGAATGTTCCATAGTATTTTATGTAATTCAAAGGTATATTTTTCCCGTTTATAAAAATTAGAATAAGGTACCCTGCCATAGATAAACAATATGTTTCATGTTTTGCTTTAACTTTTGATAAATGTACTATGGCATTATTCTCTAGCCCTTTTGGATATTTGAAAATCAAAACCTTAAATAATTCATCATTGTCTATTTTATTCTGCATTATTTTTAATGCAATATCTTCATATGGACCTAAATTAACATTAGAAAATTCTTCAGTTTTAGATATAGAAGCTCTCCATAATACAGAAATAAAAAAGTTTCTAAAAAGAGTATAGTCAAAATCGTTTTCGGTTAAATGATATAAAATGTTTTGGTTATATTTATATTCGGTATAATTATAAATATCATTCAAAAGTATCCTATATGCTTCATCATCAAATTTACCTAATATATTATTATCACATTCTGAGCATAAAATATTTTTATCATATGTGCCTGTTTTACATTGTTTCCAATCCCCTGTCTTTGCATTGATTGCAGCATAAGTTTCATTTTCATAATTAAGATGAAAATGCCTTGGAATAATATGTGCCTTTATTAATTGCTTTTCTTGACCACAAAACTTACAAATGTTTTTCATAATGTTATTTTAATAAAAAATAAACTTTAGGGGTAAACTTAAAATAAGCTCACCCCTAAAGTCATTATTTTATAGGTTCTCTTTTAACTATTTTGTGACATCATCTGACTCGCCATACCAGGCTGCTTCGCCAGTTAATTTCCCTACAAATAGTTTATCATTTTTGTCAATTTTAGACTTCAAATAATCTCTGATTTCAGTGGAATTTTTAGTTGTCGTTACAACCCATGTGCTTTCGGCAATTTTGCACCAATTATAAGTTTTTATTGCCTTTATTAGCTCGTCATAATTTTGTCCTGGTTTGCATAAGTCATATGTTATTATGTATACCATAATATTTGCTCCTTAAATTTTGCATCACAAATCAGCCACAATGTCCGAAAGCAACATTTTTGCTTTTGTAAATTTCTAGAGACATGTTTATTTGTTAGTTGGCCACTAATATATAATCTCCAGGTCTAGGCCCAAAACATCTGAACAGCTTCTTTCATACTCCATATAAGATGCTGTTTTTCTTAAAGCAGATTGCTGTTTCTTTCTTCTTGACGGCAAGTTCCCAGAATTTGGATTTAGTGTCTTAGAAATTGTTTCATCAGAATCGCAAATCTTATACCATTCTTTAATCACCGCCTTAGTCATTTCAACAACTTTTATATGCGCATCATTTGCATCATCATATTTAGGTATTATTTTAAACGGTAATGTATGAATATGTCTTTTACCAAAAGCACCTTCTGGCTGGAAATCTTCTATTGCTTTTCCCATAGATATACTATTTACTAATCCTGTTATATAAATTGCTTCATCCTCTGAATCTGAAATATACCAATAAAGGGTTTGATCAATAATCAGTTTCTCACGATCATAGTTATCCAACTTGATATATGCAGCGCACGGATTACCTCCACCCGCACTTGATAGAACCATCCATTTCCCTAATGAAAACTTCTGATTTTTAAGTTTGTTATAAATATCAATCTTATCGTTGAATAACACATCAAGGCTTAAACCTGTCTTACTACTTATTTCATCAAACACGTATTTTGTAGCAGCATTCATTGTAGCTAACTTTCCTGAATTAATAGCCTTCCAAGAACCATCATCTTTATAGCCAGGAAGTAGCACCTTTGCCGGATCTGCTACAAAAAAAGGTGACAAATGCTTAGAAATAAAGCAATCATACATAAAATCATTGCTAAATCCACTTGCTGAAAGTGTATTACAGATATCCTTCTTACTTTCTGAAATTAAGTAGTACAAATCTGAAGTTTTCTCTATAGCCTCTATATCCCAAGTTCCGTTTGCTTGTTGAGTATATTTGTGAAACAGCGCCGTTCTCGGAAAAACATCAGCTCCTTGACTAACTCTAATCGCGTCACAATTGATCAGATCTATTACATTATCATCATTATTTGTCCAGCATGATCTTTTTCCCTGCTTTTTTAATTTGTATTCACACTTATCATACTGATTTTTATAAGTATATAATCGTCCAGCTATTACGTTTGGATTGCCATTTTCAGATTTCGTTCCGCCTAAAACTATTGCTTTATTCTTAAACACATTAATCGGTAATTCCCAAATAGTATCCACCCTAGCCTCAACAGGATTAGCTGCATTTCTATATTTCTCATCGCGAAGTGGCTCATGATTGTATCCGCTTAACAAACTTCCAGGCATAACAAACATCCACTGCCCATCATCTTTTAAGTATTTATCAATTGCCCCTAACATAAAAATAGTTGCTAATTCCATATGCAAATGAGCGGATCCTGGTGGCTTTATTTCGTAGTCATTCGTTTTAACTGCCAGATTATCCTTATACGGATTATCTGCAAGTTTGCTCATTGCAAGCCATGGTGGGTTAGATATAACACAATTAAACTGATTCCTTACAAGCCCAGGCTTATAGTTATTATTTAATACGAAATACCATATTCCATTTTTGCCTTTTCTCTGTAAATCTTCTAACGCAAGTATTAATTCATATGTTGATATTCTCTGAAGTTTTCTTTCATTATCTGTTTTATTATTTAATGAATCCATATCTATAGCTGCGTTAATTGTATCCAGGTCTCTATCTGATAGTTCAACCGGTGGATACTCTGCTCTAGCCATAGCCACACTATAACACTTAGCCATGAATGCATCATATGTTGTTCTGTGTTCAGGCTCAATCATAAATGAAGGAAGTTCAATCTTATTTCCCTCGAAATGTAGAACATACCTATCTTGTACGGTATTAGCCATTTTATGCGTAATAGGAGTATCCACAAATAATGAATCTGCGTGATATATAGGAATTACAATCATCCCCTTATGAGAGCCAAATAAATCCCTCATCGATAGTACCCAGTTTACCTTCGCAAGCATGATTGCAAGTGGATCGATATCAAATCCCATTGCACAAGAAAACACTAATTCATCCTTATCAGTTGAATAATTTTTGCTATCAATATTGTACTTTGCTCTGACCGCCTTAATTGTCTCAATCAAGAAAACACCAGAACCACAACACATATCTAACACCTTGGGTTCTTCATGTAATCTACCCAGTGCTGTTTTGACCATATCTTGAGCAATCCAACTAGGAGTATAATCTTGTCCTAACAATAGCCTATGTTCTTTACATGATAGCTGCGCCAATAGTTCTCCAAACAAGTCCACATGCGGAATTGTTTTAAAATCATAATGAATTAGAACTTGCTGGATCTTTTTGGCTATTTCAACTAAGTCAGCCACATAAAACTTATTTATCCACCCAAAGTAATCGTAATCCACAAGATTTTGGATGTTTTTTTGCATAAAAAATCTGCCATCAAGAATAGTCTTAATTTCATCATCATTACTGATGATTGGCTTGCTGCTTAGTATGTTCGCACATACAAGCTTTGCTACCGTCACCAAATAGAGTTCATTAACATATGTATCAATGCTAAACTCGCCATAATTTGATGCACCTAAATAAGCAACAAAATTTTGCCATAGATTTTCAATGAGCTTCGCATATTCAGGTCGGTCAATCATCGCTTTAGATACGACTTTATTAAATGTTGTAATATGAGTCTTCCAAAACACACTTTCCGTACCAAAATCAATGGCTAGCGATTTTGAATTAAGAATTCTTGATTCTTCCCTATCAAGATACTTTTCAACAAAAGCTTCAAACTTATCATATTCTGTTGTATTACTTAATGTTAAATCAACATAATCTTCTTCATTCAATTCAATATCTTCTGCACCGAATAATCTATCTCTATTAGTATTGCCAATCACTTTTATGGTATAGCCATACCAATGAAGTGTATCCGAAAGAATGCCATAAATTTCAGACACATCAACGCCCAAATTAATCAATGCAGCACAATACTCTCTAACTTGATAATAGCCATCTTCAAACACCTTATTTATCGTTAGATTCTTCTCGTATTCTATGGCCGTTTTCCCTACGACAGAGTCCGCAAATCCATTTCGTTCCTCCCCCTGTTCATTAGCAAAACGTAAATATTGCTCTGTGCCTAAAATGTGTTCCTGTACCCACCATTCATTGTTCGGAAAAATCGAAGTCAATTTTGACGAAAGCATATGCCTTAGTTTATCCTCAACAGCTCCAGCAGACATCTCGTGTTGCGCTAATGTCACAAATTTTTCCAATGCATCTCGATTCATTTCTTCGAACCCCTTTTTTCTTTTTTTGTCTTCAAAATACTCTTTAGTTTCTTCAAAGTCTGCTCATATTGATTAAAACTACATAAGATAGCCCTATCTATTTGTGTTAAATCTGTTTGTCCAATTTTTCCTTGCTTAACGCATTTTTTTCCGATTTTTGTCAATAATTCAATTTGTTCTTTTGCGAGTCTCGGAAAAAGAACTTTCTTTATATGGCTTGCTTCAATTTTTAGCGCACCGCCCCCCATCGTAGTTCCTATCAACTCCATATAACACTTAAACCAGGTCGAATTAAGCAATGTAAAAACTGCATATGCCTTTTCTGGTATGTCATTCCATAAAGTGGTAAAATTAGCATCAACCACTATTTTATGGATAGATGTATTATTAACAAATAAGCACTCTACTTCTTTTGCATTAATTCTTGGAATACACAAATCAGGAAGGTGTCTACTTTTTAGTTCTGGCAGCATATACCAAAAACTTATATAACCATCGACTTTCTTCTTTTCATTAGTACATACTGCTGATAATTCTTGAAAGCGTTTTTTATTGCTTCCAGGCGTATATTTTTCTGCCAGATTAATATAATCCTCTAAATCTTTGCCTAATATTGAATAATCGTTTCTGATGGATGGAGTCAATTTAGACATATCTAACTTTCTAACCTTATTTCGTATATATAATAGTCCTTTTGTTAACTCATCCTCGTTTATACATAAGCCATTAATTTCTTTTCTATTCTGGACAACGCGCTTAACTATATCTTCACTCGTTTCAACTTCCATTTTTGCCCAATTTTTAGTTTTCAACAATACACTATTATTTTTCCATTCCTCTACATCAAGATAAAAAAATTCATTAGCACCCGTCCTAAGTCCTTGTCCGATATTCCAGTCCATTTCTTCCAAGCTAACAAACTCGCCAGCGTAGTTAGACCTTGATATATTTTTTATTTCTGCTGGTAATACATCACATTTATTCAATTCAATTTTGTCCGAGTCTGAAATCCACTCGCACTTAGACCTCATCTCAAACACCCGTGGAAACATTGATTGTTCTGCCATCATCACACTTGATATACCATTAGAGACATAATCTTGTCCAGATGTAATCAATGCACATAAAGCATCATATCCTTTACTACTTCCAACACGTAGTTTTTCAATTAATGATTCTTCTCCGATTAACTTTGCAGAAAGCTCATCAACCCTTATTTTTACACCAACCTTCTTGTTCAGTTCTTGCATACTGGTTTTTTGAGCGACCACCAAGCATGTGCGAACCAATGCATCATCAAACCAACAAGAATCAACATCTTTTGTTATACTGAGTATTTTAAAATTCTTCATTAGCATATATTGGACAATTGTTGCATAATCACGATTAAGCCAGTTTTCTGGCACTACCATTGCTAAGTACCCACCATCTGCAACTAATGATGCACAAAGAAACCATGATGGCACCGCTAAATCTGACAGTCCCGAATAATTCTTTGCAATAGTTGAATAGAAAGCCTTTTCATCTTTTTTTAGGGTTTTGTTACTCTTTATATTCTTTATTAACCGCTCTCTAACTTCGTCGCCACTAGGTAACTCACTACCTGTATTTTGAGAAAGAATTTGATACCTAACATATGGAGGATTCGTTATAACCAAATCCCATCCTCCATTTAGATATACTTTATTACTTGAAAATGCATCTCCAACATGTAATTCAGCAAAGGGAACTGAAAAATTAGCAACTTCAATTGCCTTTGAATCTATATCAATTCCTCTAAACAATTTAGCCAATTTATACTTTTTCTTAGAAGCACAAAGCATATCTCCTGTGCCAACCATCGGATCTATAACTGTTTGAATCTTTGCATCCTTAGGAATAAGATTAACTAATAACTCAGCAACCTTACGACCTGAAAAAAACTGTCCATATCTCTTTTTTTTACTTACAGTATTACTTTGAACCATTCTTTTTCTCTTCCTGAATAATAGCATATGCCTGTCGAGCATCGAGTGTTACCTTACGTCCTTTTATCAAACACTCATTAACATATAACGAATATATATGTCTTTCATTTATCTTCTCGTCATTCTGTGCTACTATTAGTCGCGAGATAATATCCTCATCAGATTCTTCTTCTGCACAGATAGTTCTTCCTTTTTGCAATAACAAAAGGGGATCTCCTTGAACCGAGTCACTTGAAACAACTTGTTTAAAACTTAACTGTTTTTTATCCAAAATATTAGTCAATGCAACTTTCATACCCGAGTCAGAAATTACATTTGTTAATGCTGCCCATACCGCTGCTTTCGAAGCATGAAATACAACTGTTGCATATGAATCATCCTTTAATACTCTATTAATCTCAGAAAAAACATTTTCAAGTAAACACTTATATTCTTTAAGTTTCTTATTCTGAGATTGACTTATAATTATTTCTTCAGTTCTATCAGTTCTAGATTTAAGCCACAGCTCATTTATTTGGTTTACCTCTGCATATGGAATAAAATCTCCAAATGGGGGATCTGTAAACACATAATCTATAGTATTATCGGTTTCTTCCATATGGGTACTCGAGGCGTGTTTAACCTCAAATCGTCCAGAACAATTTTCAAGCATCTTATATGCTTCACTAATTGGAGCTGATTTTCTCTTTAAGCCTAATAGTATATTTTTTTCAACCGGTAACTTACTTATATATAAAACCCCACTCTGAGCCCCTGTTAAAACAAAATCCTTAGAGTCTTTTTTTGCAACAACTCTAGTCATCATTGTGCAATTAGAGCTGTTGTAGCTTAGTAACAAAAGTTTAAGTGCAGCTTGAACCTTTTTATCATACTTTTCAGTTTTATTCCATAACTCCTTAAACACATAGTAGTTTCTTGCAGTATAGAATTGATGCAGATAATCAATTCCATAGTGATATCCACTTCTATGTAATTCTCCCCATTCTATCTTTTTCGGATTCTTTTCTTTCGATAGTTTTTCCTCTACCTTGAGATAATTCTTATAATCTTCATCCGATGCTTTTCTATTCCAATTCTTCGTCCCTGTTGTTCCATATATCCACGCGGGGCGTCGTTTCTTCCTTTGACATTTTTTCCCAAGTACTTTATCAACGTATTCTTCTTTAACAAAATCCAGATCATCTACCATGTGCTTATTTCCACACTTGTGGCACGAGATTTCTTTCAAGAAAGCAACAGGGTTTCGTTTAGTTCCATATTCAAAATAAGAAATTTCTTCACCGCAATCAGGACATGTTAAATACTCAGTCCAAATAACATGCCTTATTATCCCATCGTCGCCTTCTGGATCAGTTGCAAAATAATATTCTTTAAATACATCTTCTACTTCATTTATATAATTATCAACAGCTTCATCAAAAACTTTTGCAGTCAAACGATTTGCAATTGTGCTCATTGCAAAAGATCCATACGAACTTATTTCATAGCAGACGGCATTTCTCACTCCCCAAATTGGTTTAACTCCAATTTTTTTAGCAATAGCCTTCATGTTATCAGTTGGGTATTCACATAATAGTGCCGCGACGCCTGTACTACCGCTTCCTCCAAATGCATCAAGGACAGTATCGCCGGGTTTTGTAATACTAGCTATATAAACCGCGATAGATTCAGGAGAAATTTTAGTTGGATAAGAAAACGCATTAAAGAATGCTCCTGACCTTGCTGACGGTAATGGATTTTTAAATAATTTCTTAAGATTTGTCATTTAATGTTCATATCCCTTCCCTGCTCAAATATAGTATATAAATACATGTGTACTAATATGCGGATACAACTTATCAGATATTCTATTGAAATATACTATATTGAAATTAATTCCATAGTCCTAATGTGTCACCTATTCATCCAACTCTTAACTATTTTAAGATCAATAAACCCCATTATGTCTTTCCTATACGTTTTCATTCTAGCATGCATTTTAATTATGGAAAAAATGTAAAGAATGTGTTACTTGGCATTAGAAGCTGAAGGCTTGTTATCAGAACGTGCATCTATCAATATGCAATTTTCTGTGTGCTTTTTGTCTAATTCTTTAAATATATTACAAACCCTTTCTTCTTCTTTTTCATCAAAAAAGAAAATAACTTTCAATATTTTAGGATTGTTATTAGCCGCAGCATATATTTCAGTTTGTTTTTCTAAATTTTGTTTGAGTTTTTTATTTGAAGCTAGTTTAAATTCAATTATAGTTTGATCATTTGCACCATAAGATATTTTAAAATCTACCGGACCTCTTCCATTATTGACTTCTGAGTTTACATCATACTTTGTTATGTACCAAACAAACTTGAAAAATAATTGTAGAATTTCTTCTCTTTGAAAGTTTATACCCGGTACGTGAAATATTTTATAGCCGTCTTGGCATTCTATAACTTTTTTCATATGATTTACACGATTAATTGCCTCTTCAAAGCTTGATTTTGCTTCATAATTTTGGTTGTTCAACTGTAAAAGATCAACGATTTCTTTTGCTTTTCTTTCAAGCATTGTATTCTTCTTCGGTGTATGAATTTTTTCAGAAAGTATTACATCTTTTAATTCTTCTTTTTTTGCCAAGTAAAGCTTTATGAAAAATTTTGCAAATTCTTCAGAATTGAATGCTTCTCTTGCATAATGTAATTTTTCTTCTTTAGTGTTTTCTTTTCTCTCTCCTTTTGCATCTAATTTTTCTGGTAATTTTTCATAAAAATATTTGTTTAAAGCTCCTTTAAGTTCCTCATTTGAAAGTCTTGGTGGAATATTTTCAATATCATTCAACAATTCTTTTTTATTGAGTACAAGATTCTCACTTACTAAAATGTCCAATGGTGTGAGGATTACAAAGTCATTTTTATAATTTGGTAGAACATATGATTTTGGCATCCATCTTTTTAAAATGTAATTAAAGTGTGCATTTTGTATACTAAATTTTTTTCTTTTATCCTCTGAAATATATTTCAAGGTAAACGCTTCTGTTGTTGATAACAAAAAATCTAAAATTAATCTAGTGACAAAATCACTTATATTATCAGCACCAATACCATCTTCTAACAGACTTACTTCTTCAATATGAACAGACGTGTTACTCTTTTTTTCAAGAATCTTTTGTAAATTTTTATGCAATGCCAATCCCATTTTTCTTGAGCCACCGCATCCTTTGTTTCCTATAGTAGAATATCCCAACCAATTTTGTTTAATTTCTTTAAAAACAAATAAGTGCTTAAAATTTGGGGAACCTATCCTAATTTTAGAAGCTTCAGCATACAAAAACTCAATATATTTTAAGATTGCTTCATTTAACTCTTTATATTCTTGTTTTTCACTTGCGAAGATTAAAAAGGGGTCTATAAATAGGGGTAAATCATATACGATTGATAAGTCTATTAAATTATTTTGTTTTAATAGTTCAGGATCAACATTGAAATAATCAGAAAAAGATAAATCTATTTTATTACTCCCCATGCCCATTCCTCAAATATTATGAATTAAATCTAATATAATGTAAGCGTAACATGAAAATATAATAATATCAGTATTTACAAATAAAAATTCATATAACTTTCATCAATAATATCTTGTTCGATGCCGATGTATCGGAGGGTGATGGCGGAGTAGGAATGATTAAAAATCTTCTGCAGGAGTTCAATATTATCAAACTGTTTATAGTGGTGGTAGCCGAATGTTTTGCGCAGAGAATGTGTTCCGATTTTGTCCTGAAGATTCAATGTCTTTGCAGCCTTATTCAAAATCCTATACGCTTGATTCCGATCAAGCCTGTTTCCTTGTTGCGTAATAAATAGCGGTTCCTCTTTAGGACGGTCTTTTACAAAATCTTCAAGCACAACCTTTAGCTCCGGATTTAACGGAAAACGTTTGTTTTTCTTCGTCTTTTTCTCTTTAATTTCGACAAAATCTCTGCCTTTAACATCTCCAACATCAAGTTTCAAAATATCCGAAATCCTGAGTCCGCAATTTATCCCGAAAATAAAAAGCACAAGATCGCGTTTTTTGCGTTTCAACACCGCCTTCATTTTCTCAATATCATCTCTATTCCTTATCGGCTGGACAATATTCATACTTCCTCCTATATCCCCAAATAGTCTACCCCCAAGTTGTACCTCACAAAAAACTCAAAATCCTTGCTATATCTTTCGCCCGTAATGAGTTTAGAAGCATAGCTTTCTGTCATTTTGAGTCTTTTTGCAAGTTTCTTTTGCGTAAATTCTTTTTGCCGCAAAGCCAACCTAATCGCAAGTTCACGCCTGTATAAAAACACGCTTTTTGTTTTTGCCAAATTTTCATCGGCGCGTTCTTTAATATAATCAATGCTTTGTAGCTCTTTTTTCTTCATAAAAACCTCCGAAATTCTCTGGGGAAACACATCTTAACTCTGTTTCCAAGAAACATCAAGTCCTTAAATTTTTATGTCGAAATGATACAAAAGGGGTAAATATTAGTCGGAAACAGTTCCAATTTAAGGTCGGAAGAGTGATGAATGTAAGTAAGATGAACAAAGATAAATACATATCAATTCAAGAATTAGCAGACCTCAAAGGTGTCAGCACTCGGGCAATTCGTATGTCGCGAGATAAATATGTCACCCACGAAATTATTGTCAGAGGCGGAAAAAGTTTTGAAATCCTGTTATCAAGTATTGAGCTGGATTTACAAGAAAAATATTTTGACAAAAAGACACAGATAACTTCTGAATCAACGGCTTTGATACCGATTTTGCCTGTCAAAAATCTTCCGACTAAGGTTAATGAAATCGCTTTGGCGCGTTTGGATTTGCTTCGCGAATGGCAAAAATACAGAAAGCATCATCCTGAGGGTAAAACCCGTGCCGGAGTTGAGTTTATTGAAAGCTACAATACAGGCATGTTGTATCCGCATATTTTTAAGGTGCTCGGCAAAACTTCAATCGGCTCGGTTGAGCGTTGGAAACGCAAACTAGGAAACACGACGGATTATCATTTATTACTACCCAAGTATGAGTATGCAACTGAGTTTCGCACGTCTCTGACCGATTATGAAAAACAGGTGTTTTTGAAAATTTTACTGCACCCGAACAAGTTTTGTGTCGGCAAAGCAATTTCAATAACCAAGCACATCTTGTCAAAAGAGGGGCCGATAAATGTTCAGGATGTGACATTTCGCCGTTATGCGAATTGGTTTCGGGATAATCATTATGACATTTGGACGTTGGCCCGAGATGGTGAAAAAGCATTAAAAGACAATGTTGAACCATATATTTTGCGCGACATTTCAAAACTTAAGGTCGGGGATGTGCTTGTAGCAGACGGGCATAAACTATCGTTTTTAGTGCAAAATCCGTTTACAGGCAAACCGACACGGGCGACTTTAATCGGCTTTTTGGATTGGAAATCGACAGCACTTGTCGGGTATGAGATTATGCTTGAAGAAAATACCCAAAGTATAGCCTCTGCCCTTAGAAACGCCATAATCAACTTGCAAAATATCCCGAAAATTGTTTATCAGGATAACGGGAGAGCATTTAAGGCGAAGTATTTTGTGAATACAGATTTTAAGGAAACAGGGTTTGAGGGGATTTATGCTCGGCTTGGAATTAAGACGGTTTTTGCTCGACCGTATAATGCAAGAGCAAAAGTCATTGAACGGTTTTTTAAAGAGTTTCAGGAAAGTTTTGAAAAACTTTTGCCAACTTATTCGGGTTCAAGTATTGAAAACAAACCCGCACATTTTAAGCGCAATGAGAAGTTTCATAAGCAATATTTCAAGCCGAATTATTACCCGACGATTGATGAAGTCAAAATGCTTGTCGATAAATGGCTTGAATTTAAGAACACTCAACCTTGCCCGAATGATAAAAATCACACAATTGCAGAAGTTTTTGAAAACCGCGCGAAAATCAAAATTGACACCGCTCGGCTTGACGATTTGATGATGACGGCTGACATCAAAACAATTTATCAAAACGGGATTCGGTTCCTTGGCACGTTTTATTATTCCGATAAATTATATGGACTTAAAACTCAGGTTATGATTCGCTACTCGCTTTTTGATTTATCCGAGATTAAAGTTTACACAGTCAAAAATCAGTTTTTATGTACCGCAAAACGCGTAACCAAAGCTCATCCGATGGCTTATCATCTCGGCGATATCAAAGATGTCGAGGATTTAAAACAGAAAATTCAAAAACAAAAACGGCTTAAGAATAAGACTATTAAAGAGTTACAGAAGTTTTTACCAAATGTGGATTTGAAATTTATTGAGCAAGATATTGAAGAAGATGTTCAAGAGGTGATTGAAGTGAAGCCGGTAAAAACGAAAAAGCCGACACCGCGAGAAATACAAATGAACGCACCTGTTTTTTTGAATAAGTATGAAAAGTTTGAATGGCTTATGAAAAACGGCTGCACTTGTGAAGATGACAGGGTGTGGCTTGCTGAATACAAGCAAAGTGAGGAATATCGAGGTCTATATGAAACATAAATTTGTTGTAACGCAGAATGTAAAACGATTTGTGGATTTGATGGATACGCTAAAAAATGCGCCCGCGAATCTGCCCAAGATGGCACTTGTTTATGGCGATTTCGGGCTCGGAAAGTCGCAAACGATTATGTGGTGGGTTACGAATAACGATGCGATTTATGTTAGGTGCAACCACAAAATGTCTGCGCGTTGGCTTTTGACCGAGATTGTTGAGGAGCTTGATGATGTGCCAACGTACCTGACCTCGCTTTTATTCAAGCAAATTGAGGATAAGCTGCGTGAGCGGCCAAAGATTTTGGTTGTGGATGAGGTTGATTTTCTTTTGAATAACTCGTCTGCAATTGAGATTGTACGCGATTTGCACGACAAAATCGGGATTCCCGTTGTGCTTGTCGGGATGAACCTTGCGGAAGCAAAACTCAAACGGCATAAGCATATTTATGACAGACTTTTGGGTGTTCTGAAGTTTGAAACATTCAATAAAGATGATGTGGCAAAAATCGTGACAGAAATTTCTGATGTCGCGTTTGAGCCTGATGCACTTGAACTTATTTGTGCGAAATTTAATCAGTTTAGACAGATTGTAAAATTTTTAAATAAGGTCGAAAACGTTGCCGATATGAACAATTTGAAAACAATTACTCTGACGGTTATGGAGGGGATTTTGAATGAAAAATAAAATTTTGAAACTCGCAAAAAGGCTCGAAACATTCAAACTTGAAGATGTTGAATCGATTATAGGCGAGGGGGTAGAAGATATTTTACAGGAACTTGTTAAGGACAGACAGTTGAATTTGGTTGGCGGAATATATTCATACAAAGCCGAGCAAAATTTACCTCTGCCATTTTGCTTTAAGTTTCATTCACAGGAAAAAATTGAGATGATAACGAAGTGTTTTTGTGCCGGGGTGAAGTCGAAACAGGCGAGTTTTCTTTTGGATATCGGGGATGCGACGATGCAGAATTTTTATAAACATTTTCGGCAGATGATTTATGAACGGCAATTGAACGCCCTTAAAACGCACTTTGAACAAAAGCCGAAAATTGCCAAGATGCGAAGGTTTTATGATATACCGGTTTATTTTTATCTGTATGACAATGAACTTTTCATCGCAGATAAGCCGCTAAAAACAAAACGCAAGAAACTTCCGCACACTAAAGAAGAATCTTTACGGATAAAAGTTCTCTATTCCCGCCTCCGCCGTTCAATAAACCACTCCCAAATGAAACAAAACCTCGCACAGCATGTTACAGAACATATTTGGAGGTACAATGAAAATAATTATGACCTTTTTATTTTTTTTAAATCTTCCATAGAATAATTATTTACTATTACTGTATCTGTATTTTTATCATATATTGTAGAAGATTCTACTACGTAATCTTTTGCAACCTTTTTAATTATTTTAAAAATTTCAATAATATTTATTAGATAACAATATCTGTTTCTTGTGTTTGTTGAATTTATAAATATATAATTAAAAGATTCTTCTTCAATACAAGGTGAAAAAATATAACTATGCACAAAAAGGTTGCACAAATTATTTAATGTCAATGTTACATTTAGTTGGCTATTTAAATCGTAATTTTTATTTATATCACAAGCGTGTCCATAATAATCTAAAAGTTTTGGAGGTCTTGGTATTTTAGGATACGCAAGACAATTAATTGTAAGTTTGCAAACTGAATTACTAAGTTTTTTGGCTTCCAAAAGTTTTCTTATTATAAAAAAGATTGTAAAAAAGAATTTTTCAACTTTTAGATTAAATATATCATATTCTTCATCATCATAATCATCTTTTATATATGCATTTTTATCTGAATTAATCAGTTTGATAAACTTTCTTAATTCTTTTTTTAATTCTTCTTTCCATACCCATGATTCAAATATCATAAATTAATTATACTATAAGAATTGACTGTATAAGTTAATTTTCGTTATTTTGTAGCATTTATAAATCATATCATTTATTTCGGACAGGCTAATTATTACATATTATTTGAACTTCCGACTAGGTTCCGAGTTTGGGAATGGGTAAATTCAAAACGGACTTTTTGTCCGGAAAGTGCCATTGGTGAATTTGGCAATATATTTAGGTTATAGCGATTTAGGTGGATTTATAGCGGAATTTTGAGTCCAAATACGGGACGAAAAAGTGACTTTTGGAGTAGTTTCAGTCAACCACTCGGAAGGGGGTTAAAGTCAAACACAAAGCCGAAAGTCGGCAGAAAAATAATTTTTCAAATGTCCCATTAAAACCCACTTTTCTTTGTTTTGTATCTGACATAAATTAGACTCCCTTAACGGG
>CALVAU010000113.1 GCA_944325615.1 Candidatus Gastranaerophilales bacterium
CTTAGGAAATATAGGGGAAAAATATCTTTTCACAAGACATAACGCAGGTTTTATGATCTTGGATAAAATTGCTTATGACAACGGACTTGAATTTAGGGAAGAAAAAAAGTTTAAATGCTTAATGACAAAATTCAAACTTAACGGAGAAGATACCCTGCTTATAAAACCTACAACTTTTATGAATCTTTCAGGGGAAGCCTTAATTGCAATTATAAACTATTACAAAATTGATATTAAAGATATTTTAGTAATTTATGATGACTTATCTCTCGATTTAGGCAAACTGAGATTTCGCTCAAACGGTTCTGATGGCGGTCATAACGGAATAAAATCAGTTATAAAACATTTAGGTACAAAAGACTTTGCAAGACTAAAATTCGGTATAGGGCCACAGCCTCCAATTCCTTCTGAAGCTTTTGTATTGCAAAATTTTCCAAAAGAGCAGCTTGATGATATAAAAGCTTCAATAAAACGAGCGATAGAAGCTGTTGAATTCTACTTTGAAAACGGAATTGCAGCTGCACAAAACAAATATAATTAGCCTGTAAGGTTATTTTTTAAAGATTTTTTTGAATATAATTATTTTAAAGGAGTATATAAATGAGTTTACAAATTGCTGAACAATACGAAGAAAACGAACAGTTTGATAAAGCATACGAAGAATATAAAAAATTATATGACGCAAATCCTAAAGACATGAATTTAATAGAAAGACTCGGTCACCTTGCTATGATGCTCGGAAATAAATCCGAAGCTGCTGATTATTATTCAAAAATTTTAGAATTTGACGCAACTAATACTATGGTATATGAACAATTAATGGATATCTACCAAGATACAGACAGATTCAAATATTATATCTATCGAGGAAATCTCCATTCTATTGAACATAAATTTGAACATGCCATAAATGATTTTAAAAAAGCATTAAATAACACTCAGGAAGAAAAAAATATAATAAATACACGTTTTGTATTGGCTTCACTGTATGCTCAAGAAGGAAATAATACAAAAGCGATAGATGAATATCTGAGACTTTTAGATTATGAAGAAATACCTTCTGAAACTTACTTGAATCTTGCCAAACTTTACATGGCTGAGAATGCTGTTCCAAGTGCTATAAATGTACTTGAAAGAGCTTATAAAAAAGAGATTGACCTTGATAAAATAAGAGAGCCTCTTGCTCAGTTGTATTTAAAAGATAACAACCCGCAAAAAGCAATGGAAATCACAAAAGATGATCTTCTAAAAGCAAAATGTCTTTTAGAAGAAGGTGATACTTATGAAGCTTATAAACTTTTAGAAAATGCTGATGAAAAAGCTAAAAAAACATCAAATTATCATTCATTAATGGCTCAATATTATTACGTTAAAAAAGAGTATGACAAAGCATTTGAAGCCGTAAATGAATTTGACAAACTTGAAAAAAATTCTCCTCTGACTTATCAAATGAGAGCTCTAACATTTGAAAGTCAAAATGACGATTATAATGCACATATAAACTGGGGAAAATACAATATTGTCAGAGGAAATAAAGATATAGCAATTAACGAATTTTTAAACGCTTATCAACTAAAAGATGACGATGTAAATTTGGTAACAACACTTGCTATGCTTTTAGAAGAATGCGGAGATAAAAACCATTCTATGGAATTTTATGAAAAGCTTTCCATTCTTGAGCCAAACAATACAAAAGCTCTTGAAAAACTTGCAGACTTTAGAGAAAGCATCGGTGATTACAGAGCCGAATGCGATTATTTAGAAAAATGGTATGAAGCAGATAAAAGAAACTACGCATTGATAAAAAGACTTGCTCAAAGCTATGAAAAGCTTAAAAATAAACCTTCTGCTGTTGAATTTTATAAAAAATATCTTCAAGTTGCAACAACAGCACAAGATTATGAAGCAGTAAAAAGTCATCTTGCTAAACTTGAAAATACAGAAATGGCAGCAGAAGAAGAAGGTCTTATTGATAAAATTTTAAGATTCTTCAACAAAGATTAAATCATAGCAATAGCCTGAATCATAGCAAGATACATTTGCATAAATGCAACTGCAACTATCAAAATGACAATACCTAAAGTGATTATCATCATCGGCTCAAAAGCTTTTGTAAGAGCTTGCAGCACCATGTCTATTTTTTTATCTATTACTTCAAGACAATCTTCAAGCATTTTTGATAAATTACCAGCTTTTTCGCCTGCGGATATCATTGTAACTAAAGCTCCTGGTAATAAATTACTAATACTCATAGCATTTGATAATGTAGAACCTTTTTCCATCATTCGATTTACAACATCAGCTTTTTTACGAATTTCAGTATTGCCAATTGTACGATTAGCTAAATCGAGTCCTTTCATAAAAGGAACTCCGGTTGCATAAGCTATGCTCAAGATACATACGTAATTCGATAAATTCAAATAATTTACAAAATCACTTAATATCGGTATTTGCAAAAATAATCTGTCAAAAAAAGCTCGTGTCATATCATTTGTAGCAAGAATATTTATCCCGCCAATGGTGCCTAAAATTCCAAGCAAGCACAACCACCAATAATCGCCGATAAATTTAAAAGTTCCCATAACGGCACTTGCAAAAGGCGGTATTTCAGCCCCTTGATTTATTATAAATGAAGTAAATATAGGAAATACTACAAGCGAGAAAAAGACTAAAAGACCAAACAAAATCAATATTAAAATTCCTGGATATATTGAAGCTTGTATAATATCACCTTTAATTTTATCCTGTTTTTTAAGCATTACAAGAAGACGCTCCAGTGTTATCTCTAATTCTCCCGAACTTTCACCTGTGGCACATAAATTTATAAAAGTCTCGCCAAAAACATCATAATAAAGATAATTTATAGCTTCAGTAAAACTTTTGCCCTCGTAAATTTGTCCTTGAACTTCTTGAGCAAATCTTTTGATTTTAGGAGTTGGAGTATTAACCTTTATTGTCTCCAATGCCTCTGACATACTTATACCTGACGCCAGCATAACTTGAAGCTCTGATACTATCATCATTTTGGCATTTAGATTTAAAGATCTTATACTGCCTTTATTATCAGCCATATCCTCTAATTCATATTTTACAAGATTTGGCTCAAATACTTTTAATGGAATAAGCCCAAGCGCACGGACTTTTTCTCTTGCCTCTTTGGGTGTAGTTGCTTCAACTTCACCTTTTACAATTTCTTTATTATCTTTTAATGCTTCATAATTGTATCTTTGCATAAAAAGAATATATCAATTTTATAAAAAAAATAGACCATTTATCTGGCCTATTTTTTTGAATTTATTGTTTTACTTCTTCAGGTTCTTCTTTTGATTTTGATTTTTTAGATTTTGCCTTTTCAAAAGTAATTTTGTCATCAACTAAAGTAAGTTTTATCGTATCTCCCGGAGCATATTTGCCTGACAAAATTTCTTCTGCAAGCATATCTTCAATCTTGCGCTGAATCAATCTTCTCAATGGTCTTGCACCGTAAGCTTCAGAATATCCGTCTTTTGCAAGATAATCTTTAACTTCATCAGTTACTTCGACAGACAACTCTCTTTCAGCTAATCGTTTGAACAAGTCTTTGAGCATCAAATCTACAATTTGTCTGATTTCTTCTTTGCTCAAGTGTGCAAATACGATTGTCTCATCAATACGATTTAAGAATTCCGGTCTGAAAGCTTTTTTCATTTCTTCAGTAACAGTTTCTTTTAGTTTTTCGTATTTATCTTTAGATTCATCATCAGATGTTGAGAATCCTAATTTTGATGTTGTTGTAATCATACTTGCACCAACGTTTGATGTCATGATGATAATTGTGTTTTTGAAGTTGATATGACGGCCCTTTGAATCTGTTAATCTACCATCATCCAAAATCTGTAACATGATATTGAATACATCAGGGTGAGCTTTTTCAATCTCATCAAACAATACAACTGAATAAGGTTTCTTTCTGATAAGTTCAGTCAAATGACCACCATCATCATATCCGACATACCCCGGAGGTGAACCGATAAGTTTTGCTGTTGAATGTTTTTCCATAAACTCAGACATATCAACTCTTATCATGTTATCTTCAGAACCAAATACGGCTTCAGCTAAAGCTTTTGCGAGCTCTGTTTTACCAACACCGGTCGGCCCGCAGAAGATAAAACTTCCAATTGGTCTGTTCGGACTTTTCAACCCTACTCTTGCGCGTCTTATAGCTTTAGATATTGCTACTACTGCATCATTTTGGCCGATAACACGAGCATGCAAAGTATCTTCAAGTTTAAGAAGTCTTTCGCTTTCACCTTCTGTCAGTTTAGTAACAGGAACACCAGTCATTGTTGCTACAACTTCAGCTACATTTTCTGCAGTTACTGTTGGTTTGTTTGCTTCATGTTCCTCTTTCCATTGCTGAGACATTTCACGAATTCTATCTTTCATTTCAGCTTCTTCATCACGAAGCTCACTAGCTTTTTCAAATTTTTGATTTCTTATAGCATCTTCTTTCTCTTTAATTAGATTTCTTAATTCTTTTTCTAATTTTTTACCTTCTGGAGAAAGCGTTGATACTTTTAATCTAACTTTTGAACTAGCCTCATCTAAGACATCAATTGCTTTATCAGGCAAAAATCTGTCTGTGATATATTTGCTTGATAATTTTACAGCAGCCTCAATCGCCTCATCTGAAATAATCAATTTGTGGTGATCTTCGTACTTAGGTTTTAAGCCTTTAATTATTTCAATAGATTCTTCTATTGTAGGTTCTTCAATAATTACTGATTGGAAACGTCTTTCTAAAGCTGAATCTTTTTCTACATATTTTCTGTATTCATCAAGTGTTGTAGCACCGATAACTTGAATTTCGCCTCTTGAAAGTGCTGGTTTTAAAATATTAGCAGCATCAATTGCCCCTTCAGCAGCACCTGCACCGATTAGGGTATGCATTTCATCAATTACAAGAATTATGTTTCCTGCCTGACGAATTTCATCCATAATTTTTTTCAAACGTTCTTCAAATTCACCACGATATTTTGTACCAGCAACTAAAAGCCCCATATCAAGCTGAATGACCTTTTTGCCATCTAATATATCAGGAACTTCCGCATTCACAATTCTGATTGCAAGCCCTTCTGCTACTGCAGTTTTACCTACACCAGGCTCACCTATTAATACTGGGTTATTTTTAGTTCTTCTTGCAAGAATTTGAATTACACGTTCTATCTCTTTTTCTCTTCCAACAACAGGATCCAATCTCATTTCCTGAGCTGCAAGAGTAAGATCTCTTCCAAATTCATCTAAGCTTGGAGTTTTAGTTTTACCGCCGGATGAAGATGAGGAAGAACTTGAACTACCTGATGATACTCCTTGCGGCTTAGTTTCACCAAGCATTTTTATAACGTTGCTTCTGATTTTATTCAAATCTACACCCAAGTTTTCAAGGACTCTTGCTGCAACACCTTCGCCTTCTCTTATTAAACCTAAAAGTAAGTGTTCTGTGCCTATATAATTATGTCCCAACTGTCTTGCTTCATCCCAAGAAAGCTCAAGCACTCTTTTTGCTCTCGGGGTAAAAGGAATTTCAACAGCAACAAAGCCTGAACCTCTGCCAATGATTTTCTCAACTTCAGCTCTTGCATCTTTAAGAGTAACTCCCATTGATTTAAGAGTTTTTGCTGCAACGCCTGTGCCTTCTCCAATAAGGCCAAGAAGCACTTGCTCTGTGCCAACAAAGTTATGACCAAGCCTGCGAGCTTCTTCTTGTGCCAACATTATTACTTTTATAGCTTTCTCGGTAAAACGTTCAAACATTTTTTCTCCTATCTCTCTCTATATTAAGATATATATATTTTACATAAAAAATAAAAATCTTTCAATAGATTAAAAGTTTTTAATATTTTTTTAAAACAAAACTGTTGACATTTAATTTTGTTTCTTCTAGAATAAAAAACGTGAAAGAAATATACAAGCTCCCATCGTCTAGAGGCCTAGGACAACACCCTTTCACGGTGTAGACGGGGATTCGAATTCCCCTGGGAGTACCATTTAAGACAAGCGCCTTTAAGGCGCTTTTTTAGTGCGTAATTTATATATG
>CALVAU010000114.1 GCA_944325615.1 Candidatus Gastranaerophilales bacterium
AGACATGTAATCTACAAGGTGGCCACCAACATCTGGAGTAAGTGTAAGTTTTCCGTCTGAAAATGCTCCTGCTCCGCCCCATCCGCATAAAAGTCCGCATTTTTTGCAAGATGGACACTTTTCATATCCTTCTCTTAAAAGACAAACTCTTTTTTCAATTTTTTGTCCTTTTTCAATTAAAACGACTTTCCAATCAGGTTTTAATTTCATGATTTCAAGTGCTGCGAAAATTCCTGCAGGACCTGCTCCGATTATTGCTACATTGTAGTTCATGTGACTTCCTCTTTATTCTTAATTGGGTAACTGTTGGTGTATGTGATTTCTAATCAGAACATACATTCTAAAGGTAATACAAATAAAATTTTTTTTAAAGGCTTTGTGAAGTTTTTGTTAAGAGCAATTACTTATTAATGTTTGTTTTGAAAGGCTTTTTATTTGCAGCTTTTGCATGATTTAAGTTGCTTTCAAGTTCTGCTATATCTTCACTGTTATTTAGTGTTTTAGCAAGTTCAAGATATTGTTCAGCTTCCTCTAGTTTGTTTGAGTTTAAGTAAATCACTGCAATATTATAGTAAATTAAATATCTTTCTTCATCTGTTTTTGCTCTTTCAAGTGCATTTCTAAGTTCTTCGATTGCTTTCGCGTATTTTTCAAGTTCAGCATATGCTATAGCAAGGTCGATATATCCACTCGGCAATTCCGGTGCTGATTTTATATAATTTAGTGCTTCTTGAACTTTGCGGTTATTTATTTGTTTTTCATTACCTAGTACTATTGGAGCATAAATTAAGCCTTCTTTTTTGAATTTTGACATAGGCACATTTGACACATCCGGAATCATTTTATATAGAAGGTTAATTGTATTTAAATCATCTTTTGAAAGATATTGGAAATCATTTCTATATCTTGTAAAATTTATGTCCGTTTGCATCGACATATACATCAAATCATCGGAGCTGTAGCTGTGTCCCATAATTCCGAGAGCGTGTCCGATTTCGTGCAATACAGTATTATATAATTCCTTATCAGAAAAATAGTTTCCATTAGCATCTTTATCATACATAGTAATTGTCATTGATTTTAGAACATTACCACTGATTTTAGGTGTAGTATAAGCTACAACATATTTGCATACTCCATCTTCGCAAATATTATCTGGTAGAGGACTGAATTCAACTATAATATCAGCATCACCGCTTTCTACAAATTCAAATTTCAAAAATCCTGTTTGTAAAGACCACTCAATAAAGGCTTTTTCTATTTCTTCTCGATAATAATCAGGAGTTGTAATTGGTATTGTAAGTTTTACTTTTAATGGAAATGTGTTTGTATCCCATCTTAAAATTTGACTGTCAAAGGGGGCTTGTTCAATATAATTTTCTCCAATATTGCCCAAAATGTTATTTTTCCATTCGTTTACTTGATAGTCTGCAAGTTTTTGGGCAGCGTCAGGCTGTTTGCTTTGAGCAAAGTTAAACATTTCTTTTTGAATTTCTTCAATAGGTTTTAAATATGTCATTGATTTGACATAGTAATATCTAAAATTCTTGTTTTTAGGGCGAAGAACATAAGCTCTTTTTAATTGTTTGTATGCTTTTACATATTGATTTTTTTCAAGATTGCTTTTGCCTGCAGAGTACAGGAAAAAGGGCACATTAAAAAAGACTAACAGTAATACAAATGCAATTAGCCCGATTATAACTTTATTAGTTTTGATTTTATTCATCTAATTTCCCTTGCTCAAGAAGCTTTTCTAAAGCTCTTGTATCACCTTTTAATTTAAAATATTCAGCAAATTTTGGTGTTGTTTTTAAATTGTAGCTTCTGCCATTTTTGTCACGGGTTCTGCTGATTAGACCTTTATCAATGAGTTCTGCTACGTGTTCATAAGCGGTAGAACCTCTAAGCTCTTTCAATTCAGTCTGTCTCAATGGCTCTTTTAACGCAATTACTGCAAGCGTACGCAAAACAGCAGGTCTCAAGTCAACCGGACATAATTTTTCAACTATATCCATAAAATCTTCTTTGACTTGTAATATATAACCGTTTTCATCATCAATTTCAAGTGCTCCATCGCGTGACGAGTAGTCCATAATTAACTCTAATATGGCTTCTTCTACCTGTTCATTTTCTACTTCCAGTATTTCTGCGATTTCATTTGTGGAAAGAGCCTTTGCTGTTGTAAATAAAACGGCTTCAATCCTAGCTTTAAGCGACTCCATGTTCACCTCTTACAACATACAAATCCGAATAAAATTCATCTTGTACTAAATCATAATCTGTTTCTGCCGTTAGGAACAAAAGTGCAATGTAAGCACTTATTCTATCCATTCCAAGCAAAGTTAATTCATTTAATTCGATTTTTTCTTCTTTTTCAAAAATCTGAGATAAATTTTCTTTTAGGCGAAGAACGCAATCTTCAATATATTCTTCATGGGCAAGATTTATGATATCGTCAGCTGTGAATCTTGAATATGATTGCACTCTTCTTTTAGCTCTTTCATGTGCACTTTTAAGAGATTGTTTCTGCTCTA
>CALVAU010000115.1 GCA_944325615.1 Candidatus Gastranaerophilales bacterium
ACATGCATAGCAGAAAGCGACGGCATAAGTTTTTCGGCCGTTTCTTGCAAATCCCTGTAGCTTATCGTTTCAGAAGTCAATTCCTTAAGGGTTTCAGCTGGATTAGAAAAATCAAATCTTTCCATAAACTGATTATATGTTACTATTTACTGCTCTGTCAATGTAAATTTATTTAAGTCAAAAGTCATTTTGAAAGCTTGATTTTGTGTAAACTTTAGTTTACAATACAATTATGAAACAAATTATGTTTTATTGTCACACAAATAATAAAGTCCCTGTTGTTGAATGGTTAAAAACTCTTGACAAATCTTTTAGGACAAGAGTTCAAGACAGGCTGACCAGAATTGAACAAGATGATAATTTCGGGGATTTCAAAAAGATAGATAGTGAATTATCTGAATTGCGTTTTAATTTTGGCAGTGGATACAGGATTTATTATACAGAAATAAATAACGTAGTAGTTCTGCTTTTAAATGCCGGAGATAAAAAATTGCAAAGTAATGACATTTTAAAAGCTAAAGAATATTTAACAATATGGAGACAAAACAATGAATAATTATAGAAATTCAATATCTATGGACGATGCTTTTGTTCAAGTATTTAACACTCAAGAAGATTTAAAAGAATACTTGAGTTATGCTTTTGAACAATATATTGAAGACGGAAACTTTAATGTATTTTATCGAGCATTAGAACTTGTTATTAAATCAAAGGATTCTATGCAAGGTTTTGCTGAAAAAATCGATTTAAGTAGAACAAGTTTATACAATATCATAAATGGGAAAAAAGAACCCAAAATTACAACATTAGCAAAAATCCTCAAAGAATTGGGTTTAACTCTAAAAGTCGCCTAAATTTGTTATAACGGGACAGACTGTACAGATTTACCACATCAAAATCTACATATTTGAATTAATCACTCTGTCAATGCAAGCTTTTGGTGAATACTGCCATTCGCGTTTTGAAATCCTTGAAACCTTTAAGCCCGAGCGTTCAATTATTGCCTGTTTTTTCATATTTGAAACTTTTGATGGCATCTTATCTTCGACCCCGTCAATTTCAATTACAAACTTATTATCTACAAGCAAATCAACGCTCAAGCCAGCAATTTCCACACCGCAGGTTACCTGATGTCCGATTTCTCTAAAAGCATCTGCAACTTCTTTTTCAAACGCATTTTTATAAATATTCTCATCAAACTCATCTGAATTAATCAAAGTATACCTGTTTTCATACTCTTCAACATACCCTAAATAGCTTCTCAAAAGCCCTTCAGGGAGTTCTCTCGGATTTTTAGAGATAAAATTAATCACCTGATAACGCGCCCTTGTGATTGCGACATTAAACAAATTCGGCTTTTGCAGAAATATAAGGCTCTGCGGGAAGCTGTTGTTTGCATAAGCCCAGGAAGTAAGGATTATATCTCTTTCATCCCCCTGAAAAGTATGCGCTGTACCGATTTCTATCTGGTGTTTCTCCATCATGTGTTCAGAGAGCACCTTCGCAACAGAGATTTTTAACTGTTCGACCTGCGCTCTGAAAGGTGAAATTATACCGATACTCACTGGAGTTTCCGGATTTTTTCTCTCATCTTCAACGACTATCTCATAAAGTCTTTTTACAAGCGCCTCAATCTCGGGCAGATTTCTTGTTGCGTCAAAATCGACTTTACCGTCCGGTACAACTACGGTTTCAAGAACTTTTTTCGTATTGTCATTCCTTCTCATAACCTTAATTCTTCCGCCGTAGAATTCTTTGTTTGAGAAATTAATTATCGGAGGCAGACTCCTAAAGTGCTCATCTAAAAGAACGGGGTGCATTGAATAATAATTCGCTAAATCGAACATTGAGTTTGTTCTGAAACGCCACATTAACTGATACCTGTCATTAATTCCGTATTGTGACATAAACGATTGTTCTTTGGCTTTCTCTAAGAAAGAAAGATGCGGTAATTGCTTATCATCACCCACTACGACAGCTTTTTTAGCTCTGAATAATATCGGGAAACAGCTTGCAATATCGCATTGAGAAGCTTCATCGATGATTACAACATCAAATAACCCCGGTTTCATCGGCAAAGAGCCGGATACGGCGTAAGTTGTAGCGCACCAGCAGGGAAACGCCTCAAGAAGCGGTTTAAAATCCTCGGTTTCAAGAAGCCTGTTCTGGAGGTTTTTCTTCCTCTCAACCAGTGATTTTGAATGCACAAAGAGCCGCTGACGTTTTACAGGGTCTTGCATTAAGCCTTTGAGAGCCTGTCTGCGCTTTGTTTTTAGAATATCAATCGCAAGACGTTTCTGCTTCTGTTTCATATTTCTGATTTGTTCGGATAGAATATGAATATTTCCGGTTGTTTGAATTTCTGTTTCAATCATGCGGGCTTTGCAAACCAATTTTGCAAACTCAAGTTCGTTCTGGAGAAGCGCAAGGTTTTCATTGTTCACATCAAAATTATTAATCTTCAAAATCTTTTTCAAATTCCCGATTGCGGACATGTTTTTTATTCCTGTCCAGAAGCCGGATTTTTCAAGGTTTTCTGATAAAGCCTTGATTGAATTCTCAACGGTTGTAATCTCATCTTCTTTCAGAATATTTTTATTAAATTTCGGGTTGGAATGCATCGGCTTTTCTAAGTCAATCTGCCCTTTTACGCCTGTCCATTCGCCTTCAAGTTTGATTATTTTTTCGGATTTTTTCTCTAAATCATTAATCGCCTTCAAAAGGTTTTCCATATCC
>CALVAU010000116.1 GCA_944325615.1 Candidatus Gastranaerophilales bacterium
GGACAAAAGAAACGGTAAAATTCACGGTTCTGGTGAAATACTTAATAAAATATTTAAATTTGTAAAATTTTATAATAAGTTCTAAAGTTTTTATACTTTTGTACCGAATAAAATTTTGTAATGACACAAGAATGAAGTGGCTTGCAACGTTAAGACATGTTAAGGAAATCCGAAAAATATGTCAATTATTCGGTTCAAAATGTTTTTATATAGTTGTAGGTCTAAAGTGTAAAGGAATATTATGTTTCAAGAAACTTTAGAGATGAATATTAGGCGATTTGTTGATTTCGCAATATATTCAAAAAACTTTCTGATAAGAAAGAATCCTATAAAAGCAATGATAAATTCATTTATGGATGGACTTCGAGATTTTCTTACTATGAACAAGAAAAGAAAGATGGCTCAATACAGATTGAATTATCATATGCATCAATTCAAGAAAATGGAACAGTTGATTGCAGAAAATAATCAACATACATTTTTGAAAGGTAACAATCTTAACGAAACAAGATAAGGAATAGTGTAAAATGAGTGTCATTGTAGATTCAATGAGAATGCAATACTTGAGTAACGTCAAGATGGATTTGGAATATAAAATCCAGCTTGTAACTCAATCCAGAATGGGTTTGACTCAAGCTGCCAGTGATTTGATGCAAGTCGGCACTGATTATTCACCTGATTCGCCTGTTGTAAAACAATTAAACCAACGCCAAGCAAAACTCAAAGCATTGGAACAAAAACTTGAGCAGCAAATGGTTCAATATCAATCAAGACTTCAGATGGTAACAACAGAGTTAGAATCTTGCAGAAGCAGACTTTACCAAAGCATAGGTCAATCATTCCGATATAATTAATATTAATTTCCGGCTTGAATGAACAAGCTTATTATATCGTTGAGCATTGAATATTGTCTGTGTAATTTGCGAGTTTGGCTTTCTAATGCATTTATTTGACGTTTGTATTCTGCAATATTATTTTGGCATTCACGAGCTGAAGAATTAAGATTTTCTTGAGCTTGTTGAGCCTCTTGCAAAACGCCTTTCATTGAAATGCCAAGAGCTTCCATTGTTTGTTTAATAATTTGAGCTCCTGTTTGTTTAGAAACGTTAGATGGTATTTTTGTAATTAATTGTCTGAGAACTTCAACGTTTGCTGGCAATTCTAAATCTTCAAAATCACCGGTGAAAGAATCATTATTGACACTTTGAGTGTGAGTTTGAGCTGGCTGTTCAGGTTGAGAATTGAGATTCATTCCAAAAGAAGGCTTGAGAGCTTCTGCTGAAAAATGTTCAAATGACATTGAAGGTTCACTTGTTTGTTTTTGAGACTCATTTAAAAATTCAAAAGAAGGCATTGTTTCATTCAATAAAACGGGTTCTTCTTCTTGGTATGAATTTTCATTAACTGCAGGTTGAGTAAATTCAACATCAGTTTGTTTTTTTAATGCATCAACAATTTTTTTGCCTACACCTTCTGTCATTCTGTTATTAACCATCATAGTCCTCTTTTTTATTTCTCTAAACTTAAGAAAATTATACATTACAAACAAATATATTTCAACAAAAATATGACTTTTAGAGAAAAATGATTACAAATTTATAACAAGTATGCTTGCGTGTACTAATTGAATATGGTATATTATGCTTTGAAGTGTAAAAGAGGATTGTATGACAAAAAAAGTTTATGTAAGTGTTTATAATATTGATGGGATAGCTGATTACGCAAAAGTTTTGAGTGAAAAGTTCGATTATGAAATAGTATCATCAGGTGCTACTTTAGAGTATTTGCAAAAAAATAAAATAAATGTTATTGATGTTTCTGATTTGGGAATTGCAGATGGGTTTTATACAAGAACTTTTATGGAAGAGTTTATTCACAAAAACTTTGATATGGTAATTATCAATTTTCAATCGGTTAATGATATAGCTGAAAAGACTGATGATATTCGTCAATTTATGGATTCTTTGAATTTGCTTGATTTTTCTATTTTGCGAGCAGCTGCAAAAGATTTTCAAGATACGATTGTTGTTGTTGATACTAATGATTTTTATAAAAGTATAAATGTAAACCCTTATGATAAGCAAAAATTAGCATTAAAGGCTTTTCAATATATGGCAGATTATGATGAAGCTGTTGCGGAAAAAATCGGTGTTTATTCAGGAGAAGATGAACGTAAGCTTTTAAATATGGCAAAATTGTATGAGCTTAAATATGGGGCTAATCCTCATCAAAAAGCGGCATTGTACAAGCCTGAAGTGATGGCTGATTTTAGAGTTTTGAATGAAGTAGAATTATCGTATAATGATATTTTAAATTTGACAACTGCAGTTAATGTAATTAGTGAATTTTATGATGTCAATTCAGTCGCAGTAGTAAAACATAATCTTCCTTGTGGGGTTGCTTTAGGGCGGGATATTTTTGAAGCTTATACAAAAGCTTTTGATTGTGATCCGTTTGCGACGTTTTTCGGAACTGTTGCGTTTTCTCAGCCTGTGACTTATGAAGTTGCAAAACATCTAGGCTCAATGTCAGCAAAGGTTGTTGTTGCTCCTTATTATGAAGAGGATGCTCTTACTCATTTAAAATTAAATAAAGATTTAAAAATAGTGAGATTGATGACTGAGTTGAAAAATTTTAAGAAAATTCTGCATGAAGATATAAGAATAACTCCATTTGGAGCCCTTGTTCAAGAAAATAACAAAAGCGAGTTGGATAAGGATTTATTCAAAGTTGTAACCAAAACAAAACCAACTACAGAGCAGTTAGAAGATGCTATCTTTGCTTGGAAAGTCGCAAAATATGCAAGAACCAACTCTGTTGTTGTGGCAAAAGATTTTAAAACAGTCGCAATAGTTCAAGGGCAAACTAACCCTATGCTTGCATCAGAACTTGCGATGGATGTAGCTTGTGAGAATTCAAAAGATGCTGTTATTGCTGTTGATGAAGCGATACAAACAGGCGAATTTTTAAATGCTGCAGTTCAAGGGCGAGTTTCTTTGATTATTCAGCCGGGCGGCGCATTAAGGGATAAAGAAGTGATAGCAGCTGCTGATAAATACAATATTTCAATGGTATTTACCGGAATTAGGAACTTGAGTTTTTAAAAACAATTTTGAAAATTCCAATAAAAAAATCGGTGGTCTCCCACCGCTTATTTTATCGGGAACGATAAAATAGTTTGATTTTTCGGTTAATTATAACTGAAAAAATTGGAATTATAAAGTCTGGTTAGTTTATTCTTGTAAAGTAGTTATTACCCCGTATATTCAGCTGAAAAGGTAATTATTTTTCCGTTTCTTAATTGAATTATAGGACGTATAAAGTCTTATGTCAATATGCTAAAAATGTTTTATGACGGCGGACGACCTTAAATAACTGTGTAAATAAAGTTAATATTTAGAAGTGAGGTTGTTTATGTTTAGAACTCTGAAAGAAAGTTTTGGTGCTCGTTTAAAGGAATTAAGAAAATCAAAAGGTTATACTCAAGAAAAACTTGCGGAAAAACTTGACATTGCGCCTAGGCAGTTGACAAGATTAGAGTGCGGAATTAATTTCCCATCAGTTGAAACTTTAGCCAAGTTAAGTTTTTATTTGGGTGTGGACTTAAAAAGTCTTTTTGACTTTAATTGGGATAAAGAATATTCTATATGCTCGACAGGTACTGATGAAAGACCTGTAATTGAAGTAGATGCTGACGCTAAAGTTATTGATTTGAGCCAATTCGGTAAAAAGAAAAAAGCGTCTTCTGAATATGACCTAAAACAGTTGATAAATGTGCAGAATTCTGATGAAAGTATGCTTAATTCCGCCAAGAATATAAATAAACCCTTCACAATAATATTTAAAGATGCCAATGGTGAGCTTTCACATATAAAAACATATTATCCTGATGGCAGAATTGAAGAGACAATGTCTAAAGAAAAAGTTGAGGCTGAAAAATTATACAAAAAGATTTCAGAAGAAATAAAATCAATCGGCGGGGACTTAAATAAACTTCAATTTATGCATCTGGCTTATAAATCGCTTTCAGATAAAGAAGCTTTAAATGATTTGAAAAGTATGATTAAGGGTATAGAAATTGTCTTAGATTAAAATTGTATCTTTGCAAACTCCTGATTTTATAATAAAATTGTCATATAGAAAAACAGAGGTAAGGATGTATGGAAATAAAATCTTGGAATGATTATTTTTTGGATTTGGCAAAGACTTGTGCGAGCAGATCAAATTGCATAAGAGCTCAAGTTGGAGCAGTAATTGTTGGTGAAGATAAAAAAATAAAAGCGACAGGTTATAACGGAACCCCCTCAAAAGTAGAATCTTGTGCCGAACGTGGTGAATGTTATCGAATTAAAAATAATATTCCATCAGGTACGAGATATGAAACTTGCAGATCGATACATGCAGAGCAAAACGCAATTATCCAGGCAGGTCAGGATAGATGCAAAGGTGCCACTATGTATATCTGGGGACATGATTTTATTTGCATATTGTGTAAAAGATTTATTGTGCAATCAGGTATAAAAGATGTATATTTGAAAAAAAGTGAAGATGCACCAATAAAATATGTAACGGTTGAAGATATAAGAAAAGAATTAGACGAAGCAAGATAGAAGCACTTTAAAAAGTGCTTTTTTTATATCCCTCACATGACTTTTCCCTGAAAATCATTAAATAATTTGTATGAAATCTTATATTTAAACTACATCAAACGATTGATTTTTGCCAAAATCGCTTAACAAAATGGTCTGATATACGTTAATATAAGAAAAGAAAGGCAGGGAAAAATGCAATATAATGCAGGCTGGATGCCAAAGTATGATTTGGAAGCTAGAATACAACACACTAAACTGGATACGGGATTGTATGGAATGAAACCAATGCGATTGGAGCCTATGGAAAAGCCAGCAACTCCTGATTTTAAAACCGTATTTTCGGGATTGGTTGAGAATTTGAATGCTGAATTGAATGCCCCTGACAACCTTTTGAAAGATGTGATGAGCGGGAATAACAACATTGATATCCATGATGTAATGACAGCAATGGCAAAATCAGAGATAAGTGTCAATGTAGCGACTCAGATTACTGGAAAAGTCATTCAAGCGTATGACAAAGTAATGCAAATTCAGGTGTAGAATAGATTTATAATATCTAAATCCAGACAAACAATAATAAAAACAGACCGGGGAAAATATGGACTTTCAAAAAATACTTGAGAACAAACCACTTTTGTATGGTATTATAGGCGGACTTGTAATACTGTTGGCTATCTTTACTACAATTGGCGTTGTTGTGAACAAAAATAAAAACACTAACGGCGCAGCAAGAGTTGTAAGTGAAAAAGTTATTAAAGAACGTTTGGACCTTTTAACTACCGATAATCTAGGTAAAGCAATTGAGGTACAAGCTCTTTTGGCAAGAGAAGGTATTATTGCAAGCAGAGAAGAAAACGGTACCAAATCAGTAATATTTTTGAAAGAATATACTGCAACCCAAAGAGATCAAGCTCTTTTAGCAATAGTTAAAAGCGGTTTGATGGATCAAAATGTAGGTTTGGAAATCTTTGATAAAGGTGATTTTACATTAACAAAAGATGATAAAAAAATTCGTCTTGCGCGTGCAATAAACGGTGAATTATCAAGATTAATAAGAAAAATTCCACCAATTGAAAATGCTTCTGTATTTATTTCAATCCCTGAACAATCCTTATTTACTTCTATGCAAAAACCTGTAACCGCAACAGTTCAGGTAACGATTCCGGTAGGAGATAAATTGGATCCTCTAAAGGTAAAAGCTATTACAAACCTTTTGCTAGGTAGTGTAAGCGGATTAACAACAGATAATATATCAATTACCGATACAAACGGCAATGTATATTCAAGTATGATGGATGCTGATGATCAAATGCTTGAAAAGTTGCAAGAAAATGATAAATACATGCAGCAAAAGGTAACAAGACAATTAGACAGATTAATTGGTGCCGGAAACTATACAGCTACAGTAAGTACATTCTTGCGTCAGGCTCCGATGGAAAGAACTCGTATTGAATATGATCCGAACCAAAAAACTGCCGTATCTGAACAATCATTTACAGAAGGTTTGGGGGATCAAACACGAGATACAAATAAAAATCCGAATGCAGTAAGTGTATATATTCCAAACGGTCTTGCAGCTGGCGGACAGGATTCAAGCCAAGACAGAAGTTATTCACGTTCAGCAACAGAAACGCAATACGGTGTTTCAAGAACTCAGACAAATGAATATATAAAACCTGGTGTAATAGAAGAAATTTCAATTGCAGTAACTATGGAAAAAAGTGCAATGCCAGCTGAGACAACAGTCGAAGAGTTGAAAGAGCTTATTGCAAGATCAGCAAGCCCTAAGGCTTTGCCGGAAAATGTAACAATTGCATTCTCAGATGCTTCTGATCTCAACTTGGCTGGTGATAGAATGGCAAATCTTCCAAAACCGGATGAAAGCGGTAATCCTTGGTGGTTGACATTAGCTCTTTGTGCAATCGGTTTGACTGTTGTGTTCAAAGTTGTTCAAAATAAATTGAGAAAAGCTCAAGAAGAACACGAACGTGAAGTCGAAAGATTGAAACAAAAAGAAATGGAACAAGATAGATTAATTCAAGAAATGGACTCTCGTGCCGCTCAATTGACAGAACGTCAATCAGAATTGGCTAAAGGTCTATTGGAAGCTCAACAAAGAGAATATCTAGCATTGCATACAACAGATGAGCTTGTAAATGCTCTTACTAATATGTCAGCTAATATTGCAGAAGCAAATGAAGCTGATGCAGCTGACAAGATTAAGAGTTGGATAGAAGAGACATAGGTTATAAAAATAAAATTTAAGAAAAGGGAAAATTAATGGCGATAAAAGGTTTTGACTTTGAAGAATTTGCAAAAAATTTAACAGCACAAGCTCAGGAACTTGTGCCGCAAGACTTTGACCAAAATCAAAAGCAATATGTTGTAAATACTTTATATAATTTTTCCCGTCTTGCTGGTGAAGCACTATACAACGACAAAGAAAGCAATTTCAATGCAGATCAGGCAATATTGATAACTCAAATTATCGCAGAGTGGTCTTATCACAAATCTGTTGACCTTATCAAATCTGGTATCCCGCAGCAGTTTTGGGATCCGATTATGCAAAAAATTGCTTTTACCATATTTGAAATTGCAAAGCAAACCTTTAAGCAAAATCTTCCGCAAGATCAAATCCTTCCGCTCATAGAGCACCATGTCAAGAAAACTTATGAAGAAGCTATAAAAGAATTAAAGACAAAAAATTTAATCAATGATGCATTGATGGATAAAGCAATTAAGCAATCAAACATTGATGCTATGATGCAGCAAATGCAGGAAAATCAAGATGTTACTCCTCAGGAAGCCGCAGTGGCCGCTCAAAAACAGAGTGCTCCGGTGAAACCTGCTCCCGCAAATACCCCTGCTCCTGTATCAGGAGGAGTTCCAGATGCTCCGATAGATATGTCTAAGCCTATCGAAAAATATAAACCGCCAAAATTATTGAAACTTGTAGCCGTTGCTCTATTGCTAAAGCGTGTAACAGATGACAGAGTTCAAGCTATTTTAAATAATTTTGAGCAAGATGATGCAGGTACAGTGCTAAGATATATGTATGTGGATAATCTTGAAGAAAAGGTTGATCCTTCGGTTACAATGAGAGTGCTTCAAGATATTGGTAAAAATTTGCCTTCCGCAACAGAAGTTAACACAAAATTGCTTGTAGATAAAGTTAAAGCGACAGCATCAATGATGGATAGACAAAAGCTGGAATCAATGGTACAGCTTGAAAGACCTAATGTTAGAAGATTTGTTTTTAATGCGTTGGAAGGTGAATTTTATAAAATGCCCCCGAGAGTTGCTGCAGTTATTGCCTCACACTTAGAACATAGTGTATAATATAATTAAATCATGATTATAAAACGAAAAACTGTCAGAAAACCTGAAATTTCCGGGGAGGAAAGAGTTGAAATTCAGCAAGCGGCGGAAGATGTAGCTTTTGAGCCGTTGCCTTTTGCTGAGGAAATTTCTGAAGATAATGATTTTGAAATGGATTCTATTCCTGTTTCTGACGAGCCTTTAAAAGAGCCTGCACCTGCTGAAATTGTAAAAACTCCGGAGCCAGAAGAAATAGATTTGTTTAATCTTGATAATATAGATTTTAAACAGCGTCAAGAACGCCGCAGAGGTGACAGACGCAGAGGTTTTCGCAGAGTTGATGATAGAAATTTAATCTCCCGTGCAAGAGAAGAAGCTGATAGTATAAGAGAAGCTGCGAATAAAGAAGGCTATCAAGAGGGGATTAATCGTGCAGCTGAGGATATTTTACAGGTCAAAGAAAGTTTAAAAGAGTTTTTGAAAGCTCCTCAGGAAGTTTTTGAATATATTGCACCGGATATTTTGGAAATAAGCCTTGAAATAGCTCAAAAAATTATTAAAGATGAAGTAACACAAAATCCGCAAATTGTACTTGACAAAATTACGGAAATTCTAAAAACTCTTTCAAAAGAAGAGCCAAAAGTTACGATTAGGGTAAATCCATCACAATTAAGTATTGCCAAACAGGCAGTTCCGGCGATGTTGGAAACGGCAGGGCTGGAAGCTAAAATTGTGGTATTACCTGATGAAACAGTTACGGAAGGTGGATGTATCATAAGTACGAATAACGGTGTAATTGATGCGACAATTGAAAGTCAAATTGCAATAATTAAGGAGGCATTGAAAGAAGTATAATGGCACAGGCTCAAGGTTCAGCTGGAGGTACAAATTTAAGCGAAGTCGTAATGGCGATATTCGTTCTGTTGTTAATTGTACTTTTGCTGGTAGAATTACCAAACTGGGTTGTAAACGTGTCTATTTGTTTAAATATAACACTCGGTGTTGTATTATTGATGATTTCTTTGTACGTAAGAAAAACTCTTGAATTAGCATCATTCCCGTCTATTATTCTTATCGGTACAATGTTTAGATTGGTATTATCAATCGCATCTACAAGGTTGATTTTGTCAAAAGGTGAGGCCGGTGAAGTAATCCATGCTTTCGGTACTTTCGTTACCGGTGGTAATATGGTTGTCGGTGGTGTTATATTCTTGATTATCACAGTTGTACAGTTTATGGTAATCACTAAAGGTGCTGAACGTATCGCAGAAGTTGCAGCAAGGTTTGCATTGGATGCGATGCCAGGTAAACAAATGACAATTGATGCTGATTTCAATGCAGGATTGATTTCACCGGAAGAAGCAACGCAAAAACGTGAAGACTTGCAAAGAGAGTCAAACTTATTCGGTTCTATGGATGGTGCGATGAAGTTCGTAAAAGGGGATACTATTGCAGGTATCATCATCGTATTAATCAATATTATAGGCGGTTTGTGTGTCGGATGTTTAATGGATCAAATGCCTATTGCTGATGCGGTAAATAAATATACTATTTTGACAATTGGTGACGGTCTTGCATCTCAATTACCATCACTTTTGATGTCAATTGCTGCCGGTGTATTTATGACTCGAGCTTCAGCTGCTAATTCTTTAGGTACTGATTTTACGGCTCAAATTAAAAGCAAACCGAATGCTTTATTCTTAGCTTCAGGCTTCTTGTTATTCCTTGCATTTACAGGTCATACTTGGTTTTGGCAAGGTACAGGCTTACCGTTTTTACCGTTTTTCTTATTTGCGATAGGACTTGGTATCACAGGATTTTCAACTCTTATTAATGCTGATGTCCAATCTCAATTGGGACAATTGGAAAGCGTTCGTCAAAATATGCAGGATTTGGTTAACCCGAATAGGATGTATGAACGTTTGGGTGTAGATATCTTAAGTTTGCAAGTAGGATCTAATCTTCTTGTAATTGCCGATCCTGATCAGGAAGGTCAATTACTTGCTAAAATTGCAGCTCTTCGTCAAAGAGTTACTGACGAGCTTGGATATATTTTGCCAAACATAAGAATTATGGATTCTTCAGCTTTGGATGCAAACGAGTATATGCTTCAAATTCGTGGTAATACGGTTGATACAGGATATGTATATCCGGGAAGACTTATGGTTATTGCAGATCAGTGGGATTCTGTAAAAAAAGAAGTTCCGCAAGATGCAATTATCGGTATCGATCCAACTTATCAAACTCAAGCTTATTGGATTACGCCTGATGATGCTAAGACAGCTCGTTCAGTTTCGGCTTTTGATTCTACCGATGTAATTGTTAATCACTTGCAAGAATGTGTAAGAAAACACGTTGATGAAGTAATGATGAAAACTGATGTACTTAAGTTAATGGAACTTGTAAGATCTCAGGATCCAACACTTGTTAATGATTTGGTACCGACAATTATTTCGACAAGTGATTTGCGTAAGATATTTGTTAACTTAATTAGAGAAAAAGTTTCCATAAAAGATATCATGTTTATTTTTGAAAGATTGTGCGACTATGCAAGATTTTCAAAAGAGCCTGATATTCTTTCAGAACGTTTGAGAGCGGCTTTAGGACGTCAAATTTGTCTTTCTAATGTTGAAGATGACAAGGTATTATATGCCTTGACGCTTTCACCAGAATGGGAAAAAACTTTGGATGACAGTTGTCAAAGAACTGAGCTTGGAACTATGTTCCTTCTAAATCCAATGCAGGTGCAGGAATTAATAGAAACAACAGCCTCTACTATAATGAGGGCTAACCAGGCTTGCGGTAGAACTCCTGTAATTCTATGTTCACCAAGAATAAGATTGCCTTTGTATCAGCTTTTGGAAAGACATATCCCGGCTATTGTTGTAATTTCTTATTCTGAGCTCATTACTGATATTAAAGTTGAAGCTGTCGATACTATCGGTGAAAGCTATTAGGTAAATTGATGAAAAAGTTTATTTTATTTTTGATTGGTATTTATCAAAAAATTTCAAAATATACTCCTGCAACTTGTCGGTTTTATCCGACATGCTCAGAATATACTCGTCAAGCTATCATAAAATATGGCGTAATAAAGGGCGGTTGGTTAGGTATTAAAAGAATATGCAGATGTCATCCTTTCAATGAAGGCGGATATGATCCTTTGCCTGATTTGGATGAAAAACATTAAAGCAGATTAATTATTTAATCCATTTGAAACTTCTTACGTAATTGTTTCCGTTAATATCTCCGAAGATTTCTGCATTGAATATTCTGTATGTATTTTGCATACCATAATTCGGAATTTTGTTGATTTCAGCCATTGTCTCAGGATCAAGTTCGTTTTTGTTAATCCAAGGTATTGTATTTAAAAGAGTATTTAACGATACGTTTTTAACTTTTCCGAATACGTTTGTTATGTTGTTAGAAAGTGTTCCATATACTTTCATATCAGCCATTGCGTTTGAAAATTTATATGTTCCTTTCAAATACATATTTAGGTCTTTTCCGTTAGAATATACATTTATATTTTGGGCAATTCCGTTTTCTATATGAATATTGCCGCTGATGCTGTCAAATTCTCCTGTTTTTAACGGGGTAATTAGATCAATAATGCTATTGATAGAAAGCCCTGTAATTCCGCCTTTGATAAGGTTTCCGGCTTTCAATAGGTATTCAAGAGAACCTAGTTTTGGCATTTTACCTTCAGCTACAATAAAATAGCTATTGCCTGATAGGGTATCCATACAGCTTTGCTGACTTTTTGCATCACAGCTGAGTGCTACGTTTCCTGTGATTGAGCCATAAATTTGGTTATGCAGATCAAATAACGCTTCTGTCATTATTTGGGCATTGGAATTTTTCATATTTACTATTGTATCAATTCTGTTTGTTATGAAATCGTATTTTAAAGTCCCGTCAACTAGACCTTCTGCAAGTTTGAATTGGAAATTCTTAACATCAAGAAGCATTTTTTCATTAAAGCTTAAGTTTGTTATAAAATCTTCTGCACTAATATTTTTAACTTTGATAGTATCAGCGGCTATTTCTGCATTTTGGATTA
>CALVAU010000117.1 GCA_944325615.1 Candidatus Gastranaerophilales bacterium
GTTATATTTGGATGATTATTTTGCATCACTATAGAAATTTCTTCACAAAGAGCTTCTCTAATATCTTTACTCTTTTCCCGTGTATGCGTTTCATATATACTCTGCCTCTGCGAAACAAATTTAAGATCAAAGTTCTCTTCGAGCAACAATTCCGCAATTTTTTTATCTGATGCAAAGCATATAACAACTGAACCATTATCTTTTTCAGAATGCTGTTTTTCTGCATCTGCAACAATGAGATTTGAGATTGCTAAATGGTTTTGTGGGCACCTATGGCAAAGAGTAAAATACTCTACTGCATCCGGATAGGTTGTAGCAAGTTTTCTCAAACACCTATGCCCCTTTAAATCTTGTTTGGGATCTCCCATTAACAAAATTGTGATCCCTAATTTATGCAATGACTCAATAATATCAAGCATATCACCATCAATATCTTGAGCCTCATCAATGCAAATCGCACCACAATACGACTTAAAATTACTTTTTACAATACTTCTCTTTTCCTTGATTTCTTTTGTATCTTTTGATTTCTTTACTACAACCCACTTAGCTCTTTCTGGAATAACCGTTTGATGTAATACGTTTTTGTTTTCCAATCCACCAATCGCACCGTTTCTGTATGCAGGTACTTCTGGCAACTCTGCAACAGAAATTCTTTCATACTGCTTCCCAAACAACAAATAATAATAAGGTCTTACAAACTCTTGATACAAAAAAGAATGTATTGTACTCACTACAATATTATCAGGTATACGACCATAATGCTCTTGCAATTTCCCACTTATACATTTAACTGCATTGTTTGTAAACGTGATACAAAATATCTTCTTGTGATCTTCTATCTCTGAACGAAATTGGATTATTGTATCAGCCATAGCAGTTGTTTTACCCGCACCTGCACCTGCAATACCTATTTTCATGACTACTCACCCTCCACCATAACTGAAGTTTTCTTCATAAAATCGAGGACATCTTTAATATGTTTTGGCATTTTCAAATCCGGTAAATCTCCACGCTCTATATCTTTACAAATAGTCAACATATCTGACGCTTTCGCATTTTGCCATGCTTTTTGCATTTCTTCGGAACTCATATCCTTCCATCCTAATGTTTCACCATACTTATCTTTGAGAATAGTATAGTTATCACCGGTCTTTACGATTTCTGGTTCAAGGGTTTTTTCGTCTGTTGTTCTAACACAAATAGTTTTCCCATCATCGTATTTATCATGGTCATTTTTTGCTTTGTCTTGATAATCATAGTCACGAATGATACCAAGCTTATTGCATGTACCAGAATTTACTTTCTTCCATATTTCAATAATTTTAGTATACCCTTTATGGAAAGAAATCAATTCTATATCACTTAATTCATTCTTAGAATCCAAATAGGAACGGATTAACATCTCTTCTGAAATACCTTCAAACAAGATGCATTTTTTTGAAAAGAATAATTTAAATAAATCCAAATTCGGATTTTTGGTTAAATAATCTCTTTCCTCTTCTTCAAGCTCCTGCAATAAGGAAAAAGCATTACCTTCATGTATAATAACCACATTTTCCAAATCCATTTTGTTAATGAGTTCCGTACTATGAGTGGAATAAAACAATTGTGCAGATTTATTTTTTGAAGCAAAAACCTTTAAAAAACTCGCCATTAATCTTATATTATTTATGCATAAATGAGCTTCTGGCTCTTCGATAGTAAGAATATTTAATGCTACATCATTCTTCTTTCCCATCAGTGAATTTATCAAAACTAATAATAATATAAGATTCCTGTATCCCAGCCCCTGTAATGTAAGTTCTGCATCTGAATAACCCAAGCGAATACTATTCAATATGGTTTGCATCGGCGGCATATTAGGTAATATGCTAATATGCTCAAAGAATTCTTTTGCATCTTCAAGTTCTGACTCCTCTTGCCAGTTTATCACATGATCAATTTTGCTTACAGCTTTAAGTTCTTCAAAGAAATGGTTATATTCTTTTTCAACTTTTAACTTATCATCATCAGACAATCCCATCTGTAAAACTTTTACAAGCGACTTTGAACCAAGACGTTCCTTTGTCCTTGAAAATTCATCTCTTTCTGCTTCAAGCGCAGTATATTTATATAATTTTAACGTATCATACGCAACACTCCCCTTATCCGGTACAGTTATGGAATAAGCGTAAAATTCCGTCGGAAGCAAATTCATTTTTACTTTTTTAATAGAATTTTCATCTACTGTTTCTTGCACCAAGACATGCTTTACCAACTTAAATATTTCCTCTGCTTTTGATGGTTTGTACTCATACCTCAATCCATACACAAGTTCTCCATTTTCTACTGAATAATTCAGATCTTTCACAAAATAATTTTCTGTAACATCTGCCTTCAACTGTACTTCTACCATAACAACTGGCATTTTTTTAATAAAATCAGCACAATTTATGGTTCCATCAACGATACTTTTCTGATTTTCAATTATGTAATGATAATATTTTTCCTTCGCAGCATCATTTATATCTATCCAAGATAGGCTCTTTCCTGAGAAACTTGATTCATCTGTTAGAAATGGTAAAGTCACTGCTCGTAACAGATTACTTTTTCCGCTATTGTTTTCACCTATCAAAACAACAGTCTCTCCCAGACAAATATCTACATCTTTCAAATTTCTATAATTTTTTATGATTAATCGTGAAATTTTCATAGGCTCCTCCTGAATCAACTTAATTCTTCCAGAATATTATACCATAAAAAATGGCGAAGTGCTTATCGTAACACTTCGCCGAAAGCCTAACCGGTTTGAGCATAAAATGCTTGGTTAGGTCTGCTTTACTATTTTATGCAGTTCTACTGCGTTTATACACTCAGATGCGCCTTCCAATCTGTCGGAAGATTCATCGCTGTAAGACTGATTACACCAATATTATTTTGAATCAGCTTATCAAAGTCATCCACAAATACTGTCCACTCCTCATCAGATGAACGCAGATACTTCATCGCCAGTAAGATTTGATACAAACCGTTATGTGCCGGCGGTGGTGTAACTTTATCTACATCCAGAATTTCCGGTGTCGTATGTATTGTGCGGTTGTAAATTCTGGAATTATGAGCACACATATTACGCAATACTGAAACGCCCTGTATCCATGAAGCAAGCATTTTCTGGGATGGATTTACCAAATTACCTTTTTTCGATTTATACTGGTAATTAGCAGCCAATATAGAATATGAGCTTCCAGTACCTGTTTTCAAATTCTTAATTATCTTTGATAACGTACCAAATGAAAGAACTTCAACCACTGCCCATACAGGCACTTCGCCATCATGATTGTCAAAATTATGTTTGATAAACACATCATTAGAGCGAGCAATTTCTGACGCCACTGTAGACATATTCTGCCAATACAGTTTTTTCTCTTTAAAAATCGATGAATCCTGCAAAACAAGTGGTTCTCCGTGTATAAGTAACGATTCCACTAATCGTACTCTCAAAGCCACCTCAATCTTAG